>JAODBQ010000319.1 GCA_025464045.1 Ilumatobacteraceae bacterium | reverse complement strand
GCGCGGGGTGCGCCACATCTGGCACGACACGCGCCCATCCTCCACGTCTCGGGCGAGGTGGGCGCGGGGTGCGCCACATCTGGCACCACACGCGCCCATCCTGCACGTCTCGGGCGAGGTGGGCGCGGGGTGCGCCACCCTGGGCGTCGGTCGCCGCGTCAGCCGTGTGAGCCAGTACCACCAACCAGACGAGGTCAACGAGCTGTGCACGACGCCGCAACGATGATCGCCGGTGTCGAGCATCTGCGCCCAGATTGACGGCCAGGCCGCGCAGCTATCCGACGATCACCTTGTCGGCCATCACGTCGAGGAAGGACATGTGCGGGAGGCCGCCGAGCCAGGGGAGTCCGTGCAGCGCGAGCTGGCGGGGGATGTCGCCGGTGAGGTGGGCGCGACGTCCCTTGCCGTCGGGGAAGACGTCGAACACGCCGTGGTCGCCGTTGTCGAAGCGGATCGCGAACCAGGAGGTGGTGGCCGGTTCCTCGGCGACGATCGCCCTCCCGCCGCGCAGGAAGTTGGCGGCCTCCTCGCGGTGGGCCTCCTTGATGGGGAGCCGCAGCAGCAGCCCCTTGCGCACGGTGCCGGCAGCGCGCTTGTCGGCCAGGACGTCGACCTTCTCGATCCGTGGTTCGCCGTCGAGGAGGTCGGCGTGGTCGCCGAGGGCGACCACGACGGCACCGTTGAGGTGGGCCTCGCGGCCGGCGTCGTCGGGGAACGCGTCGAAGATGCCGTACTCGCCGTGACCGAGCCGGAGCGCGAACCAGGCGATGGTCGCCGGTTCAGCCTCCACCAGCGCACGTGCGCCGATGAGGAGCGCTTCCAGTTCGGCCTCGCGGCCAGGTGCTGCATCCAACGTCGCGAACAGGCCCTGTGTCGCATCCATGGGCCGGGTGTACCCACGGATCGCAGCCCAGAACCTGCTGCACACATCCGCGCCGAGAGACATGACCCATCATCGCCGGCGCGTCGCGGCAGACGTTGACGCGGACCGCTGCGGCGGACCCGCCGGCGGTTCGCTAGACCAGGCCGATGAAGATCGGGTTCTTCGCTCCGCATGTCGGTCCGAGCTCGCGCGATGGCATCGCTCGGGCGTGCGACGTCGCCGACGAGCTCGGTGCCGACATCCTCTGGTCGGTCGACCACATCGCCTTTCCCTACGGGTTCCACGCGGTGTACCCGTACGCGACGCACGAGTTCGGGGAGAGCCCGGACGCCCCGCTCGAGTGGTGGGACTGCCTCAGCGTGCTCGCGTTCCTGGCGGCGCGCACCGAGCGGGTGCAGATCGGCACCGGCGTCCTCGTGCTCCCGTACCGGCATCCCGTCGCGACCGCCAAGGCAGTGGCCACGATCGATCAGCTGTCGGGGGGTCGAGTCCTGTTCGGCGTCGGCGTCGGATGGCTGGAGGACGAGTTCTAGGCGCTGCAACTGCACCCCTTCGCGGACCGGGGAGCGGTCACCGACGAGCAGCTGGACATCATCAAGTCCGTCTGGACGCAGGATCGTGCCGCGTTCGACGGACGCTTCTACGGATTCCCCGAGATCAGCGTGACCCCGAAGCCGCAGCAGCGTCCCCATCCGCCGATCCTGGTCGGCGGCAACAGCACCGCGGCGCTGCGGCGCACCGTGCGGGTCGGCGACGGCTGGCACGGGCTGATGCTGCTCCCCGAGGAGATGGCCGCCCACCGCGCCCGGCTGTTGCAGATGGCTGGCGACGCCGGCCGCACCGGGGACATCCCCGTGTCGTTGCTCGTCGGCGTGCAGCTGACGAGGGACGAGGGCGTCTACCCGACGTTGGACGAACCGCACCGCCGGCAAGCGATGGTCGGGACGGTCGAGCAGGTCGTCGACCAGCTCGTCGCCTACCGCGATGCAGGCGTGGCGCACGTCCACACGTTCGTCAGCACCGACGCCACGATCGGTCTCACCGACCCGGTCGACGGCATGGAGCTGTTCCTGCGTGAGGTGTGGCCCGCCTTCCTCGCCCGCTGACCGACGCGTTACTGATCGGCGCGGCGTTCGTCGTCGGGGAGGGCGAACAGCTGCTCGGACCGCCGGCGAGCCTCGACGAGGTCCTCGGCGCGGTCCGCGTCGCCGCCTGCCTCGTGCAGCGCCCGGTCGGCGTCGGTGGTCTCGCTCGCGTCCAGCACGAGCAGGTTCTCCGCGGCGTCGTCGGCGTCGACGTCGAGCTCGTCGTCCCGGTCCGACCGTGCGCTCTCGAGCGGTTCTTGGCCGTCGTCGTTGCTCATCGCGCCGTCGTCGTCGTTGCTCATCGCGCCGCGGTACCCCATGTCGGCGTCGACGCAACGCGCCGTTCGCCCCACGTCGCGGCGCACGGCACTCGCCGCCGATCTGCTGCACCGGTCGCCCGACTGGGTGAAACGCCTATGACCGGCGACACGGTGTGCCTACGCTGCGGGGACCTTCTGCAGCGAGGGGCCGCCACTCGGAGACGCTGACATGGTGCTGTTCGACGCTCGACGAATCCCGTTCCCGACATCGGTGACGACCCGATGAGGTGCGTGCGTCGCACCGGCCGTCGCCGTCGATCCCCGGGGCAGGAGCGCCATCGCCGTCGCGAGACCACGCCGCCGAACGAGCGAGCTGCGGTCGTCCCGGGTGCGGACACGGAGCTGTCGAGGTCGTGGGACCTCGGGCCGTGGCACGGCGCAGGAGCGGTTGCCGGCACCATCGCCCAGCACCGTGGCCGTCTCGTCCTGCTGGGCGAGATGGACGTGTTCGCGTCGATGAGCCTCCACCAGGTGCTCGCGTGGATGTGCGCGAACGGGGTGACCACGTTGCACGTCGACGGACGGGGCGTGACGAGCACCGATTGCACGTTCCTGGGAACGCTGACCGGCTTCGCCCAGGAGCTCCGGCGCCGAGGCGGCGAGCTCCGGTTGATCACGTGGTCGCCGTCGCTCGCCGGGCTGTGCGCGATCGCCGGTCTCGGTCCCACGCTCGACGCGACACACCGCCGCAAGGCCTCGCGAACGACGGTCGCGACGCATCTGCGAGGGGCCTGACCGAGCGCCACGCGTGCGCAGCGACCTGCGGGGATCAGGTCATCACGGCACCTGGCGCGGGGACTGCCGCCGTCGCGATCGCCACAGGCGAGGACCTCAGGTTCGCGGCCGGGGCGCGAGATCTCGTGCGACGGGCCGCCGGTGCGACGTCGGGTTCGAGCCCGGGTGCTCGCTGAACCCGCGGGCCCGGTCGTCGAGGAGGTCGGGATCGCACACCTGCTGCTCGACGAGCAGCTGCTCCAGCGCGTCCTGCCAGCTCGACCAGTACTGATCGGGGTGCTTGCCGATCTCGGCGATGAGCCTGCGACGGAACTCGTCGTAGGTGATCGTCCCGCCGTCGCACAGCGCGATCGTCGTCGCAAAGATCCGGCTCTGCCACGGGTGCTCGAACACGACCTCCCCGTTCGCGCGCGGCGGGGCGGCAGGACCGTCGACGTCGAGCTCGATCGCGCTCACCGCATCACGCCGATCATGTGGTCACGCGTGACGACGGCCGCGAGCTCGTCGGCGCCGAGGTGGTCGGTGTCCGCAGGGCGCTGCGGCAGGACCAGGTAGCGGACCTCCGCCGACGAGTCCCACACCCTGATCTCGACGTCGTCGGGGACCGCGCAGCCCATCTCGGCGAGCACCGCGCGCGGCTCGCGCACGATCCGCGCGCGGTAGGCGAACGACTTGTACCAGGCAGGCGGCAGGCCGAGCAGGCCCCACGGGTAGCACGAGCACAGCGTGCAGACGACGACGTTGTGCACCGCGTCGGCGTTCTCGACCACCACGAGGTGATCGACCTGCGGGCCACCGAGGCCCATGGACTCCATGGCCGTGGTGCCGTCGCGCAGCAGCTCGTCGCGGAACTCAGGATCGGTCCAGGCACGGGCGACGAGGCGGGCGCCGTGCAGTGGTCCGAGCTGGTTCTCGAAGTAGTCGAGCACGTCGTCGATGCGCGCCGGATCGACCAGGCCGCGTTCGATCAGGATCGCCTCGAGTGCCTCCGCCCGCAGCGCGCGGGGATCGTCGTGATCGTGATCGTGATCGTGGTCCGGGCCGTGACCCGCCTGGCTCGACTGCGGGCTGCTCATGCCGGCTCCAGGTGCGGCTCGAAGATGTCGACGTGCACGGTGTGATCGCCCTCGCCCCACAGGTCCCGCGCGACGAAGGCCACGGCGTACACGTACTGCGGGT
>JAODBQ010000284.1 GCA_025464045.1 Ilumatobacteraceae bacterium | reverse complement strand
CGAAACCTGCGACATGTCGCCCACCCCGCGCCCACCCAGGCCAGCCGGCGAGGTGGGCGCGAAACCTGCGACATGTCGCCCACACCGCGCCCACCCAGGCCAGCCGGCGAGGTGGGCGCGACACGTGCGAGATCTGGCTCACACCGCGCCCATCCAGGCCGGGTGGGCGCGAAACCTGCGACATGTCGCCCAAACCGCGCCCACCCGGCACCCTCGGACGCTCGGCGCATGGCAGCTCGGACGGCGGCGCCCCGGCGGGGGTCAGGCGGGGTTGTTGCGCAGGGCGGTGAGCGCTTTGGGGGTGACGGGCACGACCATCTCCGCAGGATCGCTTGCGATCGCCGCCAACCGCGAGGGGCCGCGTCGTCACCCATCTCGGGAGGCGATGCGGGCGTGGAGATACCCTCGACAGGATGCAGATCGTGTCCGCCCTGTTCGTCGAGAACTTCGAGATGCGCCAAGCGCCCGGGCCCTCGACCCGCATCGACCTCACCGGGGCGATGTTCTCCATGGCGGCACCCTCACCGGCGCCGCTGACCATCTCGCCGCACCTCGTCGCGCTGATCTTCTGTGCCGCCGACGAGCCCGGCCAGGGCGTGTTCGAGGTGGTGTTCCGCAAGGGGCTCGGCGACGACGACGAGCAGGTGGCACGCAACGTCAGCCCGTTCAACGTCGACCCCGGCAAGTTCACGTACCGACTCGTGAAAGGTGAGCTCGAGTTCGCCGACTACGGCCAGATCTTCGCCCACTGCCGCGTCGACAAGGGCCCATGGCACCTCGTGCCGTTCACCCTCCTGCCACCGGTCTGACGCCTGTCTGACCCTCGGCCGGGTGCGGGTACAGTCGATCGCGTGCCTGCGACGTTGACCCCCGAACAAGAGCAGCGAGCGATCTCCCTCATCCGCGGCTTCGCGATGGACGCGCCGCTCAAGGCGAAGAGCGGTCACCAAGGCACGGCGATGGCGCTCGCTCCCGTGGCACACGTCCTGTTCAGCCGGATCATGCGGTACGACCCCACGGATCCGCACTGGCCGGACCGGGACCGCTTCGTCCTGTCCAACGGCCACGCCTCGATCCTGCAGTACTCGATGCTCTTCCTCACCGGTTACGGGCTCACCCTCGACGACATCGAGGCCTTCCGCTCGTGGGAGTCGCGCACGCCCGGACATCCCGAGGTGCACCACACCCCAGGCGTCGAGGTCACCACCGGTCCGCTCGGCCAGGGGTTCGCCAACGCGGTGGGGATGTCGATCGCCGAGCGGCACCTGCGCGCCACGTTCGGCTCGGAGGTGATGGAGCACCACACGTTCGTGCTCGCCGGCGACGGCTGCTTCATGGAGGGCGTCAGCCACGAAGCCGCCTCGCTCGCCGGGCACCAGCGGCTCGGCAACCTCGTCTGCATCTATGACGACAACCACGTCACGATCGACGGGGTCACCGAGCTCGCACTCAGCGACGACGTCGGTCAGCGCTTCGAGGCCTACGGCTGGCACGTCGAGCGCCTCGGCGAGATCGCCGACGACTGCGATGCGCTCGAGGCGGCGATCCGCGACGCGATGGCGGTCACCGACCGACCGAGCCTGCTCGTGCTGCGCACGCACATCGCCACGCCGAGCCCGGACCTCACCGACAACCCGAAGGCCCACGGCAACCCGTTCACCGCCGAGCAGGTCAGTCGCACGAAGGCCGTCATGGGAATCCCGGACGAGCCGTTCTGGGCGCCGCCGGACCTCGTCCAGGCGTACCGGGACCTCGCGGCCGAGCGCGGCGCCACGTTCCACGGCGAGTGGAGCGACCGCTTCGCCGCCTCCGCGGTCGATCATGCCGCCTGGGACGCGTGCTGGGCCCAGTCGGGCATCCCCGGTTGGGACGCCGCCCTCCCCGTGTTCGAGCAGGGAGAGCAGGTGGCCACGCGCGTGGCGATCGAGCACGCCTTCAACGCCGCGCTGCCCGGCCTGCCGGGCTTCGTCGCCGGTGCGGCCGACCTCACCGGCAACACGGGCACCAAGCTCACCGGGCAGCAGCCGATGACGTACGAGACACCGGCGGGCCGTCAGATCCACTTCGGCGTGCGCGAGCACGCGATGGGTTCGACGATGGTCGGCATGTCCGCGCACGGCGGCGTGCTGCCGGCCGGCGGCACGTTCTTCGTCTTCCTCGACTACATGCGCCCGCCGGTGCGCCTGGCATCGATCACCGGCACGAAGGTGTTCTTCGTGTTCACCCACGACTCCGTCGGCGTCGGCGAGGACGGCCCCACCCACCAGCCGGTCGAGCAGCTGGCCACGTTGCGCGCCATCCCGCAGATGCAGGTCATCCGTCCCGGCGACGCGAACGAGACGGTGGCGGCACTGCGCGCCGCCATCGCCCATCCCGGACCGACGGCGTTCGTGCTCAGCCGCCAGAACGTCCGCGTCTGCACCGACGGCAGCGCGGTCGAGAAGGGGGCCGGCGTCGTCCGTGCCGTCGGCGATCCCCAGGTCGTGCTGATCGGCACCGGCAGCGAGGTCTCCCTGTGCGTGGACGCAGCCGAGAAGTTGGCCGCGGACGGGATCCGCGCAAGCGTCGTCAGCTTGCCGTCCTGGGACCGGTTCGAGGCCCAGACGCAGGCATATCGGGACGAGGTGTTGCCCCCGGGCGTGCCGGTCCTCTCCGTCGAGGCCGCGACCACGTTCGGCTGGGCTCGGTGGGCGGACGATTCGATCGGCATCGACCGCTTCGGGGTCAGCGCGCCCGGCGCGGAAGTGCTCGACAAGCTCGGGATCAACGTCTCGCACGTGGTCGAAAGAGCCACGGCACTCGCCAACAAGGGGTAGCCACATGGACCGTCTCGCCCAGCTGTACCAGGAGTTCGGACAGAGCCCGTGGCTCGACAACCTCAAGCGCGGCTACATCACGTCGGGCCAGCTCGACCGGCTCATCGGCCGTGGCATCCGCGGCCTGACGAGCAACCCGACCATCTTCCAGAAGGCGATCCAGGGATCGCCCGACTACGACGACCAGTTCCGCGAGCTCGCCAACGACGACCAGCCGGTCCTCGACGACTACTGGGCGATGGTCCTGCGCGACATCAACTCCGCGCTCGACGCGTTCACGACGCTCTACCACGAGAGCAACGGCGGCGACGGCTTCGTCAGCGTCGAGGTCGCGCCGTCGCTGGCGCACGATTCGGCGGGCACCGAGCTCGCGGCGCGGGACCTGCACCTCAAGATCGCTCGCCCGAACCTGATGGTCAAGATCCCCGGCACGGAGGCGGGGCTCGCCCCGATCCGCCAGATGATCGCCGAAGGCCGCAACATCAACGTGACCCTGATCTTCAGCCTCGCTCGCCACGAGCAGGTGATGGAGGCGTACATCAGCGGTCTCGAGACCTACGCGCAGGATCCCGGCGCGGACCTGTCCCAGGTCGCCAGCGTTGCCAGCTTCTTCATCAGCCGCGTCGACACCGAGATCGACCGCCGGTTGGAGGCGGTCGGCACGCCTGAAGCCCTGGCCCTGCGCGGCAAGGGTGCGATCGCACAGGCCAAGCTCGCCTACCAGCGGTTCCAGCGCACGTTCCAGGGCCCTCGCTGGCAAGCGTTGGCCGACCGCGGCGCGAAGGTGCAGCGCCCGCTGTGGGCCAGCACCTCGACCAAGAACCCCGCGTACCCCGACACCCTCTACGTCGACGAGCTGATCGGCCCGGACACGGTCAACACGCTGCCGGACGCGACGATCGAGGCGTTCGCCGAGCACGGCACGCTCGCCCGACGGTTGGACGCCGACGTCGACCAGGCGGAGGCCGTCTGGAAGGCGCTCGCCACCGTGGGTGTCGACACCGACGACGTCGCCGAGACCCTCGAGCGCGAGGGGGTCGCAAGCTTCCAGAAGAGCTTCGACGAGCTGTTGACCGCGCTGGAGGCCAAGGCCGACGAGCTGCGCGAGCACTGACCGTTCCCGGTGTCCGGCGCAACGGGTGGAGGGGAGCCGCCACCCCTCCACCCGTCGCTGCCGATCGATCGGACGACCGGGGGTCGGTCGGCCGATCACCGCGCACCGGTCTCCCCTCTGGGCAATGCCGGCGTTCCCGCGCGTTCTCGTCGTGTTGCCGATCATGAGGCGGATTGACTGCCGACGATGACGCCGCGTGAAGAAGTTCCTGCAGAGATCTCGGGCGATGCCCGGGCCGTGACGCTCGAGGCAGCTCGCGACCAGGTCCGTCGGCTGGCGGCGACCTTCGCCACCGGTCGCGAACGACGTCTCGCCGAGCAGCTGCTGCTCGCGGCGATCGACATGATCGCCGACCGGACGGGCACGCTGAACCTCAAGATCGCCGCGGCGGTGGTGCAGGAGATGAGCGAGGCCTTCCGGGTCTTCGCCCCGTACACGAACGTGCCGAAGGTGACCGTCTTCGGATCGGCACGCACGACGCCCGACGACCCCCTCTACGCCGTGGCGAAGGGGGTGGCCGCCGACCTCGCCGCGCAGGGCTGGATGATCGTCACCGGCGCCGGCCCGGGGATCATGCAGGCCGCGATGGAAGGCGCCGGCGCGGAGAGCTCGATCGGCGTGTCCATCCGCCTGCCGTTCGAGCAGGGCGCGAACCCGATCATCGCCGGCGACGAGAAGTACGTGAGCATGAAGTACTTCTTCACCCGCAAGCTGATGCTGGTGAAGGAGAGCAGGGGCTTCATCTCGCTGCCGGGCGGGTTCGGCACCCTCGACGAGACGTTCGAGCTGCTCACCCTGACGCAGACGGGCAAGGGCCTGCCCGTGCCGATCGTGCTGCTCGACACCCCGGGCGATCCGTACTGGGAGACGCTCGACGACTTCATCAACGGGCAGCTCGTGCGGCGCGGGCTCGTCTCGGCCAGCGACACATCGCTGTACTTCATCACCGACGACCGCGCCGCGGCGGTGCGCGAGATCGTCACCTTCTACCGGAACTACGACTCGCTGCGGTACGTCGGCGACCTCCTCGTCCTGCGCCTGCGCCACGAGCCGACGGCGCAGCAGATGGCCGGGCTGAACGACGAGTTCGGGTACATGTGCCGGTCCGGTGACATCGTCGCGACGCCGCCGCTCGATCCGGAGGTGCGCGAGCAGGACGCGCTCGACCTGTCGCGCATCGCGTTCGTGTTCGCCAAGCACCGCTACGGCGATCTGCGCGCGATGATCAACGCCGTCAACGCGTTCGTGGAGGCACCCTGATGCACGTCAGCGAGATCTGGATCTATCCGGTGAAGTCGATGGTCGGCGGGACGGTCGAGACCGCCGAGGTCGACGCGCTCGGCCTGGTCGGTGATCGCGGCTGGGCGACGCGCGACGAGGTTCGCGGCGGGATCCGCGGCGCGAAGAAGATCGGTGAGCTGATGCAGTTCACCGCGCGCTACACGGGGCGCGGCGGCGAGGTGATGATCACCTGTCCGGACGGCACGACGATCGCGACCTCTGACGACGATGCCGACGAACGCCTGTCCACGGCACTCGCCCACCCGGTCACCCTGTGGCCGCTGCAGCCGGTCGACGCGCTCGACCACTACCGCCGCGGCCCGGCGGACGGTGACGATCCGATGGCCGAGATCCGCGCGGTGTTCGGGCGCGAGGACGGCGAACCGCTCCCCGACTTCTCGGTGTTCCCCCCGGAGATCATCGAGTTCGAGTCGCCGCCGGGCACCTACGTCGACGCGTTCCCGCTGATGTTGATGACCACCTCGGCGCTGGCCGCGCTGGCCGCAGCGGTCCCCGAAGCCACCGTGGACGTCCGCCGGTTCCGGCCGAGCGTCGTCATCGACACGGGCGACCGTCGAGACGCCCGGCAGCTTCGCCGTGGGCGATCCGGTCGATCTGGAGTGAGGCGGCTCGGCGCGGGTCAGCGCCCGCGCAGCAGGTGGGCGGCCTTCTCCAACGCACGCCGGGCCTGGGTGAGCCGCTTGTCGTCGACGGGACGACCGGCACGGGCGGCGGACGCCTCGCGCAGCGCGTCGAACTGCCGCTCGTCCAGCTCCTCGACGATCGCGTCGATCCGCCCGGCCAGCTCCTCGTAGTTGCTCATCGTTCGGTGCTCCCGCCCGTGCTCATGGCGATGCCGGTGGCCGAGCCGGCACCGATCGCCTCGGCGACGAGGTCCATGGGATGGCGCACGTGGAGCCCGACCGCGGCGAGGTGCATCGCGCAGCCGGGGTTGGCGCTGGCCACCACACCGCCGCCCGCCCGCCCGATCGACGCGACCTTGCGCTCGCGGATCTCGCTCGCGAGCTCCGGTTGGAGTGCGGAGTACGCACCGCCGGCGCCGCAGCACAGCCCGTCGTCGTCGAGCTCGACCACCTCACCGACGGCCGCGAGGACGGTGCGGACCGGGGCATGGGCGCGCTGGACGTGGCGCAGGTGGCACGGATCCTGGACGATGATCGGCCCGAGACGGCGCTCCGGCAGCAGCCGATCGACGTGCGGCGCGACGTACTCGTGGACGTCGAGGACCCTCCCGCTGAAGGCCTTGGCCTCGACGGTGCCGACGAGGTGGCCGTAGTCCTTCAGCGCCGCCCCGCAACCGGCCGAGTCGACGACGATCGGCGCATCGCCCGGCATCGACCGCATCACCTTGCGGGCGAGCTGCGCCGCTTCGTCGTGCAGCCCGGCGTGGACCTGCAACGCACCACAGCACGCGCCGTCGGCCGACGGCACCCGGTACGTCGTGCCGATCCGGGTGAGCACGGCGGCCGTGCTGCGGTGGGTGTCGCGCAGCCATGCGTCCATCACGCAGCCGGTGAAGAGCCACACGTCGTCGCCGGTGGAGGCGATCGCCGGACCACGCCGCAGCGGCAGGCGGGTCAGACCGGCGCGGCGGGGCACGAGGTGCAGCCGCTGTGCCACGGCGAGCGCCGAGCTGCCGGCGAGCAGCAGGCGGTGATGACCGAGCACGCGGTACGCGAGCCGCTGCCAGCGCGGCGTCGTGCGGTGCTGCTCGGCAAGCGTGACCCGCGTCCCCTCCATCAGCCGACCGAAGGGCACCCCGCTCGGGCACGCCGGCTCGCACCCGCGGCACTGCACGCACGTCTCCATGAACTCGACGAACTGCTCGCCCGCCGGTGCGTCGTCGAGGTGCACAGCCCGCATCGCGGCGATCCGGCCCCGTGGCGACAGCGCTTCCTCGCCCGTTGCCCGGAACGTCGGGCAGTGTGGGAGGCACAGCCCACAGCTGACGCAGGTGGCGAGCTCGTCGTCGTCGATGTGCAGCTTCACGGCGGCATCACCGTAGCGCCGAGCGACCGCAGCGCACGGTGTGCGGCACCGTCGGCGGGAGGTCCGCACACCTTGCGGGTCGGCCCCGCCCGCCGACGGCCACCGACGTCATCGTCGATCTGCACGACGTCACCCTCGCCTCGGCGGCTCGCCCAAACCCGGCCGGGTAGCGTTGCGCCGCGTGGACCTCGTTCGGCGGCACAACGTGACGGTGTCGGGGAACCCCGACGGCCAGCCGATGCTCTTCGCGCACGGGTTCGGCTGCGATCAGAACATGTGGCGATACGTCGCGCCGGCGTTCGCCGACCGGTACCGCGTGGTGCTGTTCGACCACGTCGGTGCCGGTGGGTCCGATCCGTCGGCCTACGACGCGGAGCGTTACGCCTCGCTCGACGGCTACGCCTCCGATGTTCTCGACATCTGCGCCGCACTCGATCTGCACGACGTCGTGTTCGTCGGGCACTCGGTCTCGGCGATGATCGGCGCACTCGCTGCGGTGCGAGCTCCTGATCGCTTCGACAGCCTGGTCATGGTCGGTCCGTCCCCGCGCTACATCGACGACGCCGGCTACGTCGGTGGGTTCAGCCGCGCCGACATCGACGAACTGTTGGAATCGCTGGGCAGCAACTACCTGGGTTGGTCGACGGCGATGGCGCCGGTGATCATGGGCAACGCCGACAGGCCCGAGCTCGGCGCGGAGCTCACCGCGTCGTTCTGTCGGGCGGACCCGGCCATCGCCCGGCGCTTCGCCGAGGTGACGTTCCTGTCGGACAACCGCACCGACCTGGCCAAGGTCTCCACCCGGTCGCTCGTGCTGCAGTGCAGCAACGACGTCATCGCCCCGATCGTCGTCGGGGAGTACGTGCGCGACTCGCTGACGTCGAGCGAGTACGTGCTGCTGGAGGCCACCGGTCACTGCCCCAACCTCAGCGCACCCGCGGCGACGATCGCGGCGATCGCAGCGTTCGTCGCACACGACCTCACGGTCTGAGCGCACGCATGACCGCTGGTTCCGGCGATGCCGTGGAACAGGTCCACGCACCTCGCGACGACGACGTCCACGCGCTGTACGAGCACGCGCCCTGCGGGTACCTGTCGACGACCGCCGACGGGACGATCATCAAGGTCAACCAGACCCTGCTCGACTGGACCGGGCACCAGCGCGCCGACCTCGTCGGTGGCCGGCGGTTCGTCGAGCTGCTCACCGCCGGTGGCCGGATCTTCCACGAGACCCATTACTCGCCGATGCTGCGGATGCAGCGCACGGCGCGCGAGATCGCACTCGACATCGTGCGCCCCGACGGCAGCCGGCTGCCCGTCCTCGTGAACTCCGTCGTGGACCGGTCGGCAGACGGCGAGGAGGTCATCCGCTCCGCGATCTTCGATGCGACCGAGCGCCGCGCCTACGAACGCGAGCTCGTGCGCGAGAAGGAGCGCGCCGAACGCAGCGAGCGACGCGCCACCGTGCTGGCGGCGACGCTGCAGCGCACGCTGATCCCGCCCGCGCCCCCCACGATCCCGGGCCTCGACATCGCCGCGGCCTACCGCCCGGCGGGCAGGGGCGACGAGATCGGCGGGGACTTCTACGACGTGTTCCAGGTGGCGCCCGACGACTGGGCGGTCGTGCTCGGCGACGTGCAGGGCAAGGGCGTCGCCGCTGCCGTCGTGACCGCCCTGCTGCGCTACAGCACCCGCGCCGCTGCCGTCGAACACCGCCTGCCGTCAGACGTGCTGCGCATCCTCAACACCGTGCTGCTGCGCGACGACACCGAGCGCCTGTGCACCGCGGTCGTCGTCCGTCTGCGCTCGGTCGGGTCACGGTGGACGATGACGTTGGCGTGCGCCGGCCATCCGCTGCCGCTGCTCGGACGTGCCCGCGAACCCGCGGTCGCGGTCGGCCGTCCGGGTCCGCTGCTCGGGTTCTTCGAGGAGGTCGAGTTCGCGGACGTCGAGATCACCGTCCGTTCGGGCGACGCACTGGTCCTGTACACCGACGGGGTGTCCGAAGCCCGGCGGGGAGATGCGTGGTTCGGCGAGCAACGGATCAGCGATGCCCTGGCGACGTACGGCTCATCCGCAACGGCGCTGGCCGACGGGCTGCTGCACGAGGTGCTCGATTTCGAGCAGCAACACCCGCGCGACGACATCGGACTCGTGGCGATCCGCGTGCCGTGACGACGGTCCGCGAAGGCAGGTCCGTTCGGCCCGCTCGCGGGGTAGCTTCGCACCGTGGCGGGTGAGCTGGTTCCGGGCAGCGTCACGATGCTCGTCGAGGGGCCGCAGGACCTGAAGGCGGTGCGCGACTCGTTGAGGTGGTTGCCGCTCCCGGCCCAGCTGGTCGCGGACATCGTGCTGGCGGCGAGCGAGCTCGTCACCAACGCACTGCAGTACGCCCCCGGTCCGTGCGAGTTCAGCGCGCGGTACCCGACCCGGGCTGGCGCGGTACGGGTCGAGGTCACCGACAGCTGGCCGTCGCCGCTGCTGCGACCGAACGGCCCCGCTGCTCCCGATGCGATCGCCGGACGCGGCCTGCGCATCGTCGCGGCGATCGTCACCCGCTGGGGCGTCGACCACACCTCGCCGGACGGCAAGACGGTCTGGTTCGAAGTGGACGCACCGGAGTCGTGAGACGATGAGCGCGGGAGCATCTGGGGACGCCGCGATGGCCGACGAGTCGGCGGACGGCACGGGCGTCGGCGACGGCCCAGGGGTCGGCGCAGGTGGCGCGCGCGGCGACGACGGCGGGCGCAGCGACGACGGCGGCGTTGCCTCCACCATCGGGGCCGTCGACGTGGTCACCACCGAGCACGGGTTCGACGTGCGACTCAGCGGCGAGCTCGACCAGTTGACCACGCAGGTGCTGCGCTCGCTGGCGAGGCAGGTCGCCCGTCGCACCGGCAGCGTGGAGGTACGGATCGACGGCAGCGAGGTGACGTTCGCATCGTCGGCGCTGCTCGGCGGACTGGTCGGTGTGCACCGGGCCGTCGTCAGCGCTGGCGGCCGCGCGGTGCTGACCGCCGCCTCCCCCGTGCTCTCGCGCATCCTCGAGCTGTCGAGCATGACGTCGATGTTCGCGATGCCCGACGGCACCGGCGGCGCCTCGGGTGCCGGTCCTGGCTGAACCCGGCTGGACCGTCGAGCACATCGGGAGCCACGCCACGCCCACCCCTAGGCTCCCCCGATGCCCGAAGGCCACACGATCCATCGCATCGCCCGTGACCACACCAAGCTGCTCGTCAGAGCCGGACCGATCGAGGTGAGCTCGCCGCAGGGCCGGTTCGCGCCGGACGCGGCACTCGTCGACGGAGCCGACCTGCGGCGCATCGAGGCATACGGCAAGCACCTCTTCTACTCGTGGTCCACCGGGCACGTCGGCCACGTCCACCTCGGTCTGTTCGGGAAGGTCCGGGTGCACCTCGGCGCCGACGAGGCGCCGGTCGTCGGCGAGGTGCGGATGCGGCTGCACTCGGCGCGGGCGACCATCGACCTCGCCGGACCCACCGCGTGCACGATCGGCACGGACGACGAGCGCGCCGCGATCGTCGCCCGCCTCGGACCGGACCCGCTCCGTCGGGACGCCGACGAAGCGATCGCGATCGCGCGAATGGCCGCCGGGCGCGCGCCGCTCGGCGCGCTCCTGCTCGACCAGCGCGTCCTGTCCGGCGTCGGCAACGTGTACCGCGCCGAGGCGCTGTTCGTGAACAGCATCCGTCCCACCCGGCCCGGTCGCGAGTGCACGCCGGACGAACTGCGCGCCGTGTGGGACACGGTCGTGGCGATGCTGCGCCAGGGCGTGCGCGACAACCGGATCATCACCATCGACCGACGCGAGTTCATCGTCCCGCGTGGCCGCCACCGCCGGGGCGAGGCGACGTACGTCTACCACCGCGACCGTTGCCTGCGCTGCGGGACGCCCGTCGAGACGGTCGAGCTCGGCGGCCGCGCGTGCTACTTCTGTCCGTTCTGCCAACCGGCCTGACGCGGTGTCTCGCGCACCCGCACCGCACGCCGACTCCTACTGGGTGTGCCATGGCTGCGCGTCGGGGTCACCTCGCCACCACTGCAGTCGTCGCGCGGCTTCCGCGCGTGCGGCGGGATCGGTGAGCCCGGCGCGGACGCGCATCAGGGTGGCGGCCACCAGTCGCAGCTCGGCGACCGCCTCGCCGAGCGGATCACCCCGCAACGAGCGCCCGTACCCGACGGCAAAGGCCTCGTAGACCCCGGGCTCCCCGCCCCAACGCTCGGTCCAGGTCATCAGCGGCGCGTGATCCCACGCCGCCGGACCACGGCAGAGCAGGTCCCAATCGAGGAGGACCGCACCCGACGCGGTCGGGATCACGTTGCCGGGATGCACGTCGCCGTGGCAGACGACCACATCAGCGGCGCGCGCCGCGCCGAGCAGCGGAGCGTGGCGACGGATGCTGTCGCGCAGGGAGCGCGCCGCGTCCGCATCGATGTGGCCGTCCACCGAGGCCAACAGCGCGTCGAGGTCCCACCACGGGAACGAGCCACACCACGGCAGCGGGTGACGCCCGCGGATCCTCGCCGGGTCGAGCGCGTTGACCCGCGCGACCATCGCGCCGACCTCCGCCCAGTCGATCGCCGCGGACGGTCGGATGCGCTCGACCGCCAGCACGGAGAGGTCGCCGACGCGCACGACGTCGTGCCGAGCAGCGGCCGGGACGCGGACTCCCGCCCGTGCCAGCTCGCCGCTCAACCACACCGC
>JAODBQ010000267.1 GCA_025464045.1 Ilumatobacteraceae bacterium | reverse complement strand
GGCTGGGGACGAACGTGCGGAAGTCCGACGACGGGAGACCACCAATGAGCTGGATCAGACGGGGTAGGGGCGTCGCGGTCACCGTGGCGCTCGGCGTGGGCGCGCTCGCGTCCACCGGGGCCGCGACCGCCAGCGCGTCGCGGCCGAAGGAGGACGCGCCCGCACCATCGGGATGGGTCCGCTTCGGCCATTTCGCACCGGCGCAGGCGCCGGTCGACCTCTACGTCGACGGCAACGAGGTCGCGACCAACGTCGCGTTCAAGACCGTGTCGAGCTACCTCAACGTTCCCGCCGGCACGCACACGTTCTCGGTCAAGCCGGCATCGCAACCCGACGCACCAGACCTGCTCAGCGTCGAGGCCGGCGTGCCCGCGGACAACGCCGAGACGATCGCCGCGGTCACGACGCGCGACGGTCTCGCGGTGCAGGTCTACGACGACGCGCTCGCGTCGCCGCCCCCGGGTGAGGCGTTGGTGCGGTTCATCCACTCCGCACCCGACGTCGCCGCGGTGGACATCGCCGTCACCGACGGCCCCGTGATCGCGGCCGCCATCCCCTACCCGTCAGCCACGCCGTACCAGGCGATCGCGGCGGGCACCTACAACGTCGAGGTTCGCGAGGCCGGGACCACGAACGTGGTCGTCAAGGTGGCCGGCTGGTCGATCGCAGCTGGCGTGCAGTCGTCGATCATCATCGTCAAGGGTCTGGACGGCAACCTCGACGTGGTCCCGGTGCTCGATGCGGCAGCGGTGTCGGCGGCACCGGTCGGCGGCGTGCAGACCGGGTACGGGGGGATGGCACCGAAGCCGAGCTCGAGCCAGCGGTGGCCGTTCCTGGCTGTGCCCGTGCTCCTGGCGGCAGCGTTCGCGGGTTGGCGGCTGCGTCGCCGGGCGACGTCGGCGACGCTGGTGAGGACGCCCGGATGATCGGGGCGGCCCGGCGCTCGCCGGCGGGCCCGTGGTTGGTGATGTCGGTCGTCGCGCTGACGGCCTGTGGCGCGCACAGCACCGCAGCGTCGGCGTCGAACCGCTCCACCGCCGTGTCCCCGCCGACGGGCGTCGTGCCGCTCACCGCCGCTCCAGCCGACCGTCCCCTGGCGACGGCTGCGCCGCCCACGGTCGCGACCCGGCCCATCGTTGCCAGTTCGAGCCCCGTTGCCAGCTCGACCCCCGTTGCCAGCTCGACCATCGTTGCCAGTTCGACCTCCGTTGCCAGTTCGACCAGCGTTGCCGAACCGGGTGCGCCGACGGCCGATCCGAGCACCACGACGACGGCGACGACGGCGGTTCCGTCCGTGAAGTCCGGTTCCAACGTCAACGTCGATCCCCCCGTCGGTGACCCGCTCTCGATCTCGATCCCGTCGATCGGCGTCGAGAGTGCACTCACGGCGACGGGTGTCCTTCCCGATGGGACGATGGCCGTCCCCGTTGATCCGTTGATCGCGGGCTGGTTCACCGGCGGTCCACGTCCTGGCGAGAAGGGACCGGCTGTGATCATGGGTCATGTCGATCAGAAGACGACCGGCCCCGGCGTCTTCTGGCACCTCCGCGACCTGCAGATCGGCGCCCAGGTGATCATCCACACCACCACCGGGGACATCGCCTTCGAGGTCACCGAACGCGAGCTGATCGCCAAGGACCAGTTCCCGACGGCGCAGGTCTACGGGCCGGTCCCGACGCCGGCGCTGCGGTTGATCACGTGCGGCGGCTCGTTCGATCGCTCGATCGGCCACTACCGCTCCAACGTCGTCGTCTACCTCGTACCGGCGAGCACGCCATGAAGTTCTTCCACCGCAAGGAAGTCGACGAGACCGACGACGGTTGGGACGACTTCGAGGGCGGCTTCGCTGACGGTTTCGGCGGTGAGGCCCGGGCGGCGTCCGACCGCGACGACCTCGGTGACGGCAACGGCGACGTGTTCGATCTGTTCGGTGGATTCGGTGACGACGACGCGGGGGCGCGCGTCGCGCGGCGAGGTCGCGGACGTCGCGCCAAGCGTGCCGGACGCGAGCCCGACGGCGACGACCAGATGTGGGGCACCGACGCCGCCCGCACCGCCGAGCCGGTCCAGCCCACCTCGGTGATCGATCCGCTGCTGCTGGCGGCCCAGGACGCCGCCGCTCGCGGCGACATCGACGAGCAGTTCGCCACACCTGCCGAGCTCGACGCCGAACCGCCACTGCCGGCCGACGAACCTCCGGCGCTGGCCGACGAACCCCCGGCGCCGATCGACGACGCGCCGGCAGTACCCGACGAGCCGACGGCGAGCGCCGTCGTTGCGCCTCCGCCGCGTGATCACTCACCGCCGCCGACGCAGGCCGGTCCGCCGGCCGACCGCGACGAGCCACCGGCCACCGCCGACGTCGACGCCCCGCCACCACCACCTCCCCTCCCACGACCGCCGCCGCCACCACCGCCGCCACCCCCCCCCCCGGCTCCGTCGGCGCCGCCCACGGAACCCACCGAACGCGTCGTGCGACACCAGCCGTTCGCCGGGCCCGACGCGCCGAAGGACCGCTCCGCGCGCGCCGACCGCGCCCACGTCGATCACGACGACGACGAGGGTCGGCACCACCGCAGCCGCGACGAGGACGATGCCGACGACGAGCCGGACGAGGAGGAGGGCGAGCCGCCGTTCGCCCGTCGGCGGTTGCTCGTCGCCGGCCTGCTCGCCGTGCTGCTCATCGCCGCTGTCCTCGCTCGCGGACTGATCTCCGACGCGTTCTCGTCGAGCAAGAAGTCGTCCAGCTCGGTGCCGTTGATCATCGATCCGACGACGAGTCAGGCCACCTCGTCGGTGGCCGTCGCGAGCGAGGGCGTCGCACCGACGACCGACCCGTCAGCGTCCGCCGAGCCGACCACACCGGCCGCGACAGCGCCAGCGAGCGGCGCGGTGACCGACCCGGCGACGACGCCGGCCGTGACGGTGCCCGCCCCGGCACCCGGCAGCCCGCCCAACGAGGAGGTGACCACGCTCCAGGTCGTGCCGGCGATGCGCGACGTGATCGTCGTGGTCAACGGGACGTCCTATGCGTCCACCGCCGACGGCAAGATCACGCTCAAGCCGGGAGATCGTCATGGCGATGCGCAGATCGTCGGTGTCCACACCAACCCGCCGCTCGAGCAGGTCCAGTTCACCGGGTGGGCCGACGGCGACACGCGTTCCACGCGCCCGCTCGACTCCGCCAACGGACCACTCGTCCAGATCGGGTTCAACATCAGTGACCACGTGCGCGCCGTCGCCGGCGCGATCCCCTACGGGCAGGCACAGGTGACGTTCACGTCCAAGGCCGGAACGCTCGTCCTCTCCGTCGGGCAGCCGGACTGGGTCCTCAGGACCCGCGCCGCGCCGTCGCCGGCCGGGCTCGAACCGGAGCAGATCGTCTACACGGTCGTCTCCCTGACCCGCGATTCGGTCGTGACCCCGCTCCCGGCGCTGTCGTTCACGGCCACGCCGGAGGCGATCTGGGCGGTCGTCGCCTGACGAGCGACGGTCGGCTCAGTCAGCCTGCGTCGTCGCCTTCCGCGCGGCGAGTTCGCTGGGCGTCATCCCGGCGTCGACGACGACGTACGCCGTCGCGCGCACCGTGATCACGACGCGCACGTCGGCGTCGGTCGGTGCGATGTCCATGCCGTAGCGCCGCCCGAGGCCGATGTAGAACGCGGCACCCGGATCCGGCTCGATCGTCTCGACGACGCCGCGCACCTCGATGAAGCGGTACGGGTTGGCCGGGTCGGTGACCGAGAACGAGACGCGCGGTTCGTGCGCGAAGTTGCGGAACTTCTGGCGGGTGGTGGTGTGGGTGAAGCGGGCGACGTCACCGTCCCACTCGAACCACATCTCGCTCACCTGCGGCGCGCCGTCGGGGCGGACCGTGGCGAGATGGGCGAAGTTCGGTTGCTCGAGGAGGTCGGCGTGACTCGGCGGAACGGTTGCTGGCACGAGGGTGACGCTACGCCCGATCCAATGGTCGCAGGCTGCACTCCTCGCACACGCCGCGTGCGCCGGCGAAGCGCAGCAGGCAGCAGGTGCGCCGCTGGAACGTCGTCCAGCCGTCGACGTCGACGAGGCACGCGACCGCCGGCTTCCCGAGGGCGCCGATCACGTGCTCCGCCAGTGAACGGCAGCGCCCTGGCTCGGCGACGTCGTCGAGCGCGGCGACGCGCCGCAACGTGGCCAGCAGCGCGGCGGCCGCGTTCCCGTGGAGCAGCCGACGGGCGATCCGCACCTCACGGCGCATCACGTCGGCCCACGCACCGACGAAGGTCAGCAGGTCCTCGAGGGCGCGCTCCGGCGTCGTCGGTCGGAGCCCGAACCCGTCGAGCCCGATCACGTCGAGCCCGAAGGTCGGCCCGTCGGACCCGAGCCGCCAACGGACGTCGTCCACCGCGAACGACGGCGCCCAGCCGACGACGAGCGCGCCGGTGAGCGTCGGCGCGGCGAGCCGGCTGACGACCGACTGGAACGCGTACGACGCGGCGATCATCGTGTCGTCGTCGCCGATCAGGTCGGCGAAGGCCGCCACCAGCGGACGCACCGGCACGACAGGCCGGTCTGCTGTCGGATCGAGCGGGCTGCGCACACCCCAGCGGGACAGCGCGGTGTCGAACTCCGCGCGCCCGATCAACGGAGCTCCCGGTTCCGGCGCGCTCGGGCGGGCATCACGACCTCGAACCTACCGATCGCCCCCTCGCTCGGCGACGTCTTCTTCGGCGGCCGCGACCGCTTCAACTCCCACCGGCACCTGCTGCACGCGTCGGCCGGCGGACGAACGAGTGGATGTGATGGATCAACCCGTCCGTCTCCTCCAGGCGCAGGACGGCTGATGTGCCGTTGCGGGCCACAGCGAGGACACCCGCATGCCCGTCCAGGTCGAGTGGGGTCAGCACCATGCCCGCACCGCTGGCGAACAGGTCGATGATCCGGCGGGCGACGTCGGCGCGGCCCTCGACGCGCACCAGTGGACCGCGGCCCAGCATGGTCGCCTCGCCCGCCACGTCGGGATCGAGCAGTGCCATCAGCGCATCGATGTCGCCGCCGCTGCACGCCGCGATGAAGCGCTCGGTCACCAACCGGCGGCGGAGGTCGACGGGCCGTCGACGGACCTCGGGCGCGTCGCTGCGGATCGTCCGCCGAGCGCGGCTGGCGAGCTGGCGGCACGCGCCGGTCGTGCGGCCGACGATCTCGCCGACGGCGTCGAACGGGAAGCCGAACACGTCGTGCAGCACGAACGCCGTTCGTTCGGCAGGGCTCAGCCGATCGAGCACGACGGCGAGCGCGAGCTGCAACTCGTCGTCGAGCGTCACCCGGTCGGCGGGGTCGGCTGCGGGTCCGCCGTGCGCCGGCCGGCCGATGGCCGTCAGGCGGTCGCCGGCCGCGGACTCGTGCCGGGCCCGGGCGGAGCGGATCCGGTCCAGGCACCGGCGTCGGACCGCGACGATCAGCCAGCCGCGCGCGTCGACGACCTCGTCCGGGTCCAGGCGGGCGAGGCTGCCGAACGCATCCTGCAGGACATCGTCGGCCTCGGCCGGGTCGCCGAGCATCCGCGACGCCATCGCGAGCAGGTACTGCCGTTCGGTGTGCCAGATCGCGGCGAACCGCGCATCCTCGGGAACGTGCGGGTTGGTGCCGTGGCGTTGCATCGTGCGCTGTCTCCTCCGGCGACCGTACCGGTCGCTGACTCCTCCACAGGACGACGCACCCGGTCGAGATGTGACATCGTTCAGTCGGAGGGTTCGAGGAGCTGGACGTCCAGCTCGAACTTGACGACATCGCCGAGCATCACCGAGCTGACCCCTGGCGGCATGGCGATGTCGATGCCGAAGTCCTTGCGGCTCAGCTCGCCGGTCGCCTCGAAACCGGCGTGGCGGGGTCCGCCACCCGGGAAGGTCTCGACGCCGCCGAAGTCGACCGCGAGCGTCAGCGGTCGGGTCACGCCGCCGATCGTCACGTCGCCGACCACCTGCCAACGATCGGCCGAGCCGGTGATGCGGGTGGAGTGGAACTCGATCGTCGGGCGGCGCCCGACGTCGAGCAGGTCGGACGACATCACGTGGACGTCGCGGTCGCGGTTGCCGGTGTCGATCGACGACAGCTCGATCGTCGCATCGAGGGACGAGGCCTCGACGCTCGTGGCGATGTCCAGATCGACCTCGAAGCGCATGAACCGCCCGCGGACCTTGGACACGCCGAGGTGGCGGATCGTGAAGCCCACCGAGGAGTGGTTGGTGTCGAGGGCCCAACGGCCCGGGGCGAGTGGGAGTGCACTGGTGCTGGTGTCGGTCATGTGCGCATCGTCCACGGTCGTGGCAGACCGAGGAAGACCGGGCTGATCCTGGTACTGGGGGGGCCAGGCTGATCGGTGCCGATCGGTGGCAGGCTGTCTCGGTGACCGAACGGGCCGAACGTGCCGAACGTGCCGAGCTCGCCGACTTCCTGCGGGCGCGACGCGAGCAGCTCAGGCCGCAGGACGTCGGGCTGCGCGACGCCGGCCGGCGGCGCACGCCCGGACTGCGGCGCGAGGAGGTCGCCACGCTGGCCGGCGTGAGCATCGACTACCTGGTTCGCCTGGAGCAGGGCCGCGACATCCATCCGTCGGCAGCGGTCATCGCTGCACTGGCCGATGCCCTGCAGCTCGACGAACCGGAACGCCATCACCTCGCCAAGTTGGCGTTGATCGGCAGCAACCGGGAGCTGTGCCCGGCGACCTCACCGCTCGTCGTCGACGTGGTGCCGACCGTCGAGCTCCTCCTCGAGCGGCTCCTTCCGACGCCGGCGTTCGTCGTCGGCCCGGCCAAAGACGTGCTCTCGTTCAACAGCGCGTGGGCTACGCTCGTCCGCCCGTTGGGCCTGCTCGATGCATCCCGCCCGAACCTCGCCCGCTACGTCTTCCTCCACCCGATGGCCCGGCGCAGCTACCCGGATTGGTCCTGGGCGGCGGACGAGCAGGTCGGCCGGTTGCGCGATGCCGCACTGCGCTGGGGTGACGATCCGCACGTCGTCACGCTCCTCGACTTGCTCGGCGGCGTGCCCGAGTTCGCGTCGCGCTGGGCGCAGCACCCGGTGTCGGAGAAGCGGCGTGGCACGCGGCGGATCGACCACCCGCGAGTCGGCGAGCTCCGCGTCGCGTACGAGATCATGCAGCTGGCCGACGGCGATCAGCGACTCGTCACGTGGCTGCCCGGCGACGATGCCTCGGCAGGCCTCCTGACCGCCGCGCTCGCCGATGGGGATGCCGGCGGCGCGCCGCAGCTCCGCGTCGTGCGCGACGCCTGACGGCCGACCAGCCGGACCGGCGCCCCGGCGCCGGGCGATCAGCAGGCCGCCGCACCGCCCCGCCGGCGGCTGAGCTCGACCCGCACGGCACCGGGCTCGGGCGCCACGGGCACCAGCCCGCCCGACATCTCGTCCCGCTGGAGGAAGACGTCGTGCAACTCGACGGCGACGACGGCGAGCCCGATCGTGCTCGGCAGAGCGGCTCGGGCGCTGAGCACGTCCGGGTGTTCGCGCACGAACGTGACGGCGGCGCGCACGGCGTCGGCACGAAGCCGGTCGCTGGGCGTCGTGAACCCGAACCGCCAACGATCCGCCTGCCGCGCGATCGCTGCCTTGTGCGGATCGCGCCAGTCCGCGCGATCGGCCGCGGCATCCGCCTCGAGCCCGGCAGCGGCGAAGATCCGGCAGTCGTAGGTGCGGCAGGTGCGCGGGCGGTGCGCGTAGATCGAGCATCCGCCGTCGACCAGCATCGGGCAGTGGCCGCGCTCGTCGTAGCCCATCAGGACGTGGCCGCGTGCCAGGCGCGGCGCCGGGAACAGCAGTTGGGCCGGGATGTGGGCCAGCGCGTCGGTCTCGTCGGGGCCGATGTGGACGAACTGCGATGCGGTGCAACACGCCGTGCACGTACCGCACGGAACGTCCGAGTCCCGCTCGCCACGCAACGCGTGCTGCATCTCCTCGAGCCAGGGGGAGAAGTCCCCTGCCTCCAGCTCGTGCTCGTGCGCACCCTCGTCGGCCATGGTCTCCACACTGTCAGCTGCTGTCGCCCGGGCCGCCGCAGGAGCGGCAGTCGCCCCACGATCAGGACGGCGGGACGGCACGCATCCGGTTGTTGCGCGCGTTGTGCTCGACTTCGGCCAAGCCGAGCGCTTCGAGCACCGGCGGCACGTAGTTCGCGAACCTGCCGCGCACGCCACGCTTGAGGCCGTACCAGCCACTGACGGGGTTGTCCGCGGAGCGTCCCCAAGCCTCCACCGTGCCGGTCTTCGCCTCCTTCTGCTCGTCGGCGTTGCCGAGCGGCACCCAGTCCCCAGCGGCGACGAGCATCGCGTGCAGGTCGTCGATGCAGCGGAGGTGGTACCGCAGCTGGGTGGAGCCGACCTGGACGACCAGTGCGGGCGGGTCGGACGCGTCGTCGCGCCACGCGTCGAACTCGGACCCACCCGGTGGCGTGCTCAGGATCCAAGGGCTCTGCTCGGTCCCCGTGCCGTCGATGTGCGCAGTCATGCCCCGAGTATCGTCGATGTACATGACATCTCCTGTCGTGATCAGCTGAAGAAGATCCCCGTGCGCGCCGGTCGACTCGTGCAGCTGATGCGCTTGCTGCAGGCCCGCGGGCAGATGACCGCCGGCGCGATCGCGGCCGAGCTCGAGGTGTCCGAGCGCACCGTGCTGCGCGACGTGGAAGCGCTCAGCGGCGCGGGGGTACCGATCTACTCGGTCCGCGGACCGAACGGCGGCCTGGGCCTGCTGGACGACGCGCTCACCGATCTGCCGATGCTGCCGATCCTGCCGACGCGGCCCGCGCCCGCACGAGCAGGCCCGGCGACACGCGCGGTCGTCGTGCTCTCGCCACTCGGGCGGCGGATGGCGGTCGTCGCGGGACGTCCACCCGGTCTGCGCGTGCGCAGGACGCGTGTCGTCCTCGCCGATCGCCCCGGATGGGTCGCCGCGTCGTTCCCGATGACCACGCCCGCGTCCGTCGTGCACGACGTGCTGTGGTTCGGCCCGGAGATCGAGGTCGTCCAGCCGGTCGAGCTGCGATCCGAGGTCAGCAGCACCGCACTGGCGATCGCCCGGAGATACACCTGACAGCAACGGTCGCGGCCGTCCCGGCCGTCGGCCGCCTGGTCAGGTCCGCGACGCGAAGGTCTGCTGGCGCACCTCGCGGAACGGGATGTCCTTGTCCACTCGCGGCTCGCCGGGCAGGCCGAGCAACCGCTCGCCGATGATGTTCCGCTGGATCTCCTCGCTGCCGCCGGCGATGAACAGCCCTGGCATCGTCAGCGCTGCGTCCTGGAACACACCGCCGAACAACGTCTCGCTGCCGAGGACCGTGCCGCCGGCGCCCTGGATCGACAGCGTGAGGTCGCGCAGCTGGCGGAGCATCCTCGTCGTCAGGTTCTTGACGAGCGACGGGTGCATCTGCCCCGCGGCGTAGCCCGCGATCTGGATCAGCGAGATCACCCGCGCGACCTGCTGACGCACGACCGGGTGCCCGGCGGTGCCCGTCGCCGCCACCGCGTCGAGCACCAGCTGCCGCGCCCGTGAGCCGACGGGCAGACCGCTCGGGTCGACATCGGCGGCGCCCTCCCCCGACCCGACGTACGACCCGGCCGGCGCGTGGAGGTCGACCTGGTTCATCACGCCGCCGGTGGTCTCCTGGTCGGCGTCGACAGATGCGCGCTCGTGCGACAGCACGGTGAGGGCGACCCGCCATCCATCACCCTCGCCGCCGATCATGTCCGAGTGCGGCACCCGAGCGTCGGTCAGGAACACCTCGTTGAACTCGGCCAGCCCGTTCATCTGACGCAGCGGACGGACGTCGATGCCGGGCTGGTGCATGTCGATCGCGAAGAACGACAGGCCACGGTGCTTGGGGAGGTCTGGATCGGTGCGCGCCCCCAGGATCGCGAAGTCGGCGTAGTGACCGCCGGACGTCCAGACCTTCTGCCCGTTGACGATCCACACGTCGCCGTCGCGCATCGCCCGGGTCTGCACGCCGGCCAGGTCCGAGCCGGCGTTCGGCTCCGAGAACAGCTGGCACCACACGTTGGTGCCGTTGACGATCCCGGGCAGCCACGCGGCCAGGTGCTCGGCCTCGCCGAGCTCGATCAACATCGGCGCGGCCATCATCGTCGCCACGCCGAACGGAGGACCCATCGCGCCCACGTCGTGCAGGGCGCGCCGCACCTCCTTCGCCTGCGCGTGGTCGAGGCCGCGCCCGTACCAGCGGGTGGGCCACGTCGGGAACCCCCAGCCGGAGTCGGCCAGCAGCTGCCACCACGCGCCGAGCTCCATGTCGGGATCCCACGTCGCCTCCGCCCATGCTCGCGCTTCGTCGTAGATCGCACTTGCGGACATGACTCCCCCTTCGGACACCCGTCCGGACCGTAGCCGTGAATCTGCCGTCCGTTTGAATCGGGTTCGACCGGTGCTCGCCGCGCGAACGCCCGGCGGGCGTTTGCATCACCCACCAGTGAGCAGCACGTTGGTGGGGTGACCAAGACCGCAGGACCCGGGTGCGACTGGATTTCACACAGCCTTCATCGGCAGCGCTCCGCAGGACACCTACTGTTCACCCATGCGAACACCGTTTGGCGCCGGCATGGCCGCCA
>JAODBQ010000262.1 GCA_025464045.1 Ilumatobacteraceae bacterium | reverse complement strand
TCGGTGTTGTCGATGTCGTGGCCGTAGTCGCGGTAGCCCTTCTCCATCCGCAGGCTGCCGAGCGCCTTCAGCCCGGCGTGGCGCAGGCCCACCCCGTCGCCCGCGGCGACGATCCTGTCGTACACGTGCACGGCCTGCTCCGCCGGGATGTACAGCTCGTAGCCGAGCTCACCGACGTAGGTGATGCGCACGCACAGCACGCGGGCTAAGCCGATCCCGATCGTGCGCGCGGTGCGGAACGGGAACGCCGAGCCGGACAGGTCGGCCTCCGTCAGCGACTGCAGCAGCTCGCGCGAGCGCGGGCCCTGCACGTTGAGCTGGGCGTAGCCAGAGGTGACGTCGGTGACGAACGCGTGGGCGTCGCCGATGTTCCTGCGCATCCAGGTCTGCACGTGGCGGTGGGCGGTGTCGGTGGCGACGACCCAGAAGTCGTCGTCCCCGAGCTTGGTGACCGTGAGGTCGGCTTCGATCGTGCCGCCCCCGTTGAGCCACTGCGTGTAGGTGATCGTCTCGGCCGGACCGTCCACGTGGTTGGCGGAGATGTGCTCGAGCACGCGACCGGCGTCGCGACCCTGCACCCGGAACTTGGACATGAACGACATGTCCATCGCGATCACGGCGTTGCGCGCCGCCTCGTGCTCCGCCCGCCAGTGCTCCCAGTAGGCCGGGCGGCCCCACGTCAGCGGTCCAGGATCGGGAGTGACCCCGGGACCGGCGTACCAGTCGGCACCCTCCCATCCCGACACGTCCTTGAACTGCGCTCCCGCGGCGGCGAGCCGCGAGTGCAGCGGCGAGAGCTTGGCACCGCGGGCCGTCTGCATCGACCGGCCCGGGTAGTGGCACTGGTACACCATCCCCAGCGACTCCACCGTGCGCGTGCGGCGGTACTCCGGGTTGCACTGGTACGGATGCAGCCGGTCGATGTTCATGCCTGTGACGTCGACGTCGGGCCGGCCTTCCAGGATCCAGTGGGCGAGGACGCGCCCGAGCCCGCCACCGGTGAGGATGCCGATCGAGTTCATCCCGGCGGCGACGAAGTAGCCGCGCAGCTCGGGCGACTCGCCGACGATCGGGGCGAGGTCGGGCGTGAAGCTCTCCGGTCCGCAGAAGAACGTGCGGATGCCGGTCTCGAGGGTGACCGGGACGCGGCTCATCGCCCGCTCGACGTACTGACCCATGCGGTCCCAGTCGGGAGGGATCTGGCCGAAGGAGAAGTCGTCGGGGATGCCGCCGACGTTCCACGGCGCACAGGCCGCCTCGAACAGCCCGATCATCAGGCCACCGCCCTCCTCGCGGTAGTAGCCGTAGTTCTTCGGGTCCTCGATCACCGGCCAGTCCCCGCGGACGCCGGCGATCGGCTCGGTGATCAGGTAGTAGTGCTCGGCCGCCTGCAACGGGATGTTCACCCCGGCCGCCTCGCCGAGCTGGCGCGCCCACATCCCGGCGCAGTTGACGACGACGTCGGCCTCGACGTCGCCGCGCGTGGTGCGGACCCCTGTGACGCGCGGGCCGCCGGGACCGTTCGCCTGCAGCACATCCGTCACCGCCACGCCCTGCACAACGCGAACGCCGCGCTGCCGAGCGCCCTTGGCGAGCGCCATCGTCACGTCGACCGGGTTGGCGCGGCCGTCCTCGCGCACGTAGAAGCCGGCGAGCACGTCGCCCGTCTCGGCGATCGGGAACAGCTCGCCGACCTCGCCGGGGGAGATCTCGTGCACGTCGATGCCACACCACCGGTTGAACGCGGCCACGCGGCGGTACTCCTCCAGCCGGTCCGGTTCCGTCGCCAGCTCGATGAACCCGACCTGCTTGAACCCGGTCGACTGGCCGGTCTCGGCTTCGAGCCGGGTGTACAGGTCGGCGGTGTACTGGCGCATCTCCGTGGACGTCTGCGACAGCGACCCGAAGGTCACCATCAGCCCGGCCGCGTGCCACGTCGTGCCCGAGGTCAGCTGATCGCGCTCGACGAGCACGACGTCGTTGCAACCGGCGAGCGCGAGGTGGTAGGCGACCGAGCAACCGATCACGCCGCCGCCGACCACCACCACCCGGGCCCGCGTCGGCAGGTCACCGGTCGTGCCGGTCGCGGTCGTGGCGATCACCGTGTTCGCCGTGTCTGGTGTCGGGTCTGGTGTCGGATCTGGTGTCGGGTCCATCGTCGCTGCGGGGTCGTCGAGGTGGTCGCGGGGCTGTCGTCGGGCGAGCGTCGTCGGCGTGGCCCCGGAACGATAGGCGCGCTAGCTTCCGACCCGTGAGCGCACCCCTGTCGATCAGCGAACCCACCGGCACACCCAAGGGCGGCGTGGTCGTCGCCCAGGAGGCGTTCGGCGTCAACGGGCACATCGTCGACATCTGCGATCGCCTGGCCGCCGAGGGCTGGCTGGCCGTCGCCCCGCACCTGTTCCACCGCTCCGGCGACCCCACGTTCGGCTACGACGACATCGCCAAGGTGATGCCGGTGATGCAGAAGCTGCAGGCCGACGAGGTCCTCGCCGACGTCGACGATGCGCTCGCCCATCTCGCCGGTGCCGGGGTGCCGCTGACGGCGACGGGCGTCGTCGGGTTCTGCATGGGCGGCACCGTCGCGTTGCACACCGCCACGCAGCGCGACATCGGCGCTGCGGTCACGTTCTACGGTGGCGGCGTCACCCAGGGCCGCTTCGGTTTCCCCGCCATGGTCGACGCGGCGGCGAAGCTGCGCTGTCCGTGGCTCGGCCTGTTCGGCGACCTCGACACCGGCATCCCCGTCGACGAGGTCGAGGCGCTGCGCGCCGCAGCCGCCACGAGCAGCCACGTCACCGAGATCGTGCGCTACCCCGACGCCGGGCACGGGTTCAACTGCGACGTCCGCGCGAGCTACCACCAGCCCTCCGCCGCCGACGCCTGGGCCCGCACCCTCGCCTGGTTCGACACCTCGCTCCAGGCCTGACCGCCGTCTGCGTCGTCCACACCGCCGCCTCACCTCGCCTGCTCGGGCGGGTCCTGGTGGCATCGGGTTGCGGGAGGGGCAACAACGTGCACCCGCAAGCCGCGAAGACGGCGTTCGTCAACGGCGGCTGAGGGCGGCGGCGTCCTTCGTGTCGAGGTACTCGTCGAGCCGGGTGATCCGGCCGTCGGCGATCGTGACGACGAGGCAGGCCGGGATCTCGACCGCCGTCCCGTCGGGCGCCGTGCCGCGCAGCACGTGCTGCTGCACGAAGCCTGCTGGCGTCGGCTGTCGGCGGATGTCGTCGTAGTGCTTGTCGGGCATCCGCTTGCCCATCCACATCATCACCTTGATGTTGTCCTCGAGCGACTGCTCGACCTGGTCGAAGTTGTGCCAGATCACGACGTCGGGGGCGTAGATGCTGCGCAACGCGTCGATGTCGTTCTCGGAGATGGCATTGATCAGCCGGTCGGCGAGCTGCTCGACGCTGTCGGGATCGAGAGTGGTCATGCGCGGAACCTAGCCACGCCGGGGGTGCCGATGACCAGCGGAGGCACGCGTCGAGCCTGCCGTGCGCGATGCTCGTCGCTCTCGCGAAGATGGCGGGACACGCACACCAGGGGGTTGGGGACGATGTATCCAGGCAAGTACTCGGTCGAGCGCGCCGACCAGCCGTGCTTCATCATGGCCGGCAGCGGCGAAGTCGTCACCTACGGCGAGTACGAGCGGCGCACCAACCGGCTGGCCCACCTGCTGCGCGCCCGAGGACTGCACCGCCTGGACCACTACTCGGTGTTCATGGAGAACAACGCCAGGTACCTCGAGTGCTGTGGCGCCGGAGAGCGGGCGGGCCTGTACTACACCGCGATCAACTCCCACCTCACCTCAGACGAGCTCGCGTACATCGTCGACAACAGCGAGTCGAGGGTGCTGATCGCGTCGCGGGCGACGCTCGAGGTCGCGCTGGAAGCCGTGGGACAGTGCCCGAAGGTGGAGCTGTGCCTGCTCGTCGACGAGGGTGACGGTCCGCCGCCGAGCGAGCGGGGGCCGTTCA
>JAODBQ010000236.1 GCA_025464045.1 Ilumatobacteraceae bacterium | reverse complement strand
TGATCGAGCATGCTGTTGAGGTTGCTGGCGAACTGGTTCATCAGCTTCTTGCTGACGTCGGCCATGATCCCTCGCCCGAACTGGGCGACCTTGCCGGTCACCCGCAGGTCGGTCTCGACCACGACCTTGGTGACCTTGTCGGAGACGCTCTCCGCCGTGGCGGTGATCGACGCATCGGCGTTGCCCTTTCCTCCGGTGTCGCGGCCCTCCGCCTTGAGCACGGCGCGGTGGTCCACGTCGTCGCGCTCGATGAACGTGGCCTGACCCTTGAACGCCGTGGAGATGGCGCCGAGCTTGACCTTGACCACACCGCGGAAGACGTCGCCCTCGATCTCTTCGAGCTGCGCGCCCGGCATGCAGGGGGCGATCCGCTCCACGTCCGTCAGCACCGCCCATGCCTCGTCGATCGGCCGGTTGACCGTGAATTCGTTCAGGAGCTTGTCCATCGCTCGAGGTCCTCCAGCGTGTCGATGTCTGCGGCAGAGCCTACGCAGGCCACTAGGCATACCTCGCCTTCGAGTCGGCGGAGCAAGCCGCGGGCGCCCTCATCACCCTCGGTGGGGAGCTGCGGCCACAGTGCACGGCCGATCCGCACCGGGTTCGGCCCGCGCCGGCCGTCGTAGGTCGCCACGACCAGCTCGCACTCGGGTGGCGCGTCGGCGACGGCGCGCCATGCGCTGGGCCCGATGAACGGCTGGTCGGCGAGGCCGACGACGATGGCGTCCGCGTCCGCGGCGGTCGCGGCGGCGATGGCGAGCTGCAGCGACGATGCCTGGCCGCTCGCCCAGGCCGGGTTGTGGACCACCGTCACCCCGGCCGGATCCAGCGCTACCGCGCCGGTGATGACGACGACGTCATCGAATCCGGCGGCCACCAGGTGGTCGAGGCTGTGTCGCCACAGCGGCCGGCCGTCGAGATCGGCGAGCAGCTTGTGCGCCGGACCGCCGGCCGGTGCACGGAAGCGACTGCCGCGGCCGGCAGCGAGCAGCGCCGCCATCACCCGCATCGCGGTGCGCGTTTCCAGAGCGTGAACATGACGAAAGCATGACGAGAAAGCGCGCCTCGCGTTGAATGTTGCAATTGCGTGTCGGTAGTGTCGCTGCGATGACGGCCCGGGAGGCCGATGCGACGACGCATCGGCCGCTCTGGGACGCCAGCGGTGGCGCTCTCGTGTGGCGCACTCGCCGTGCCCGAGGGCGGATCCTCGGCCACGCCCACACGCGCTCGCCGAGCACCCACCGCCTCAGAGAGGAACGTCACCTACATGACGCTTCGCCATCGAATTCGGATCGTCGCTGTCTCCAGTGCCCTCGTCGCCTGCGGCGTCGCTGCTGCCCCCGTGGCCAGCGCCACCGTGACCGCGGCTGCGCCGGTCATCCGCAACGATTCCCTCGCGCTCGTCGCTTCAAACGCGCTGTCCGATCTCAACACCTTCCTTGCGACCGGCGACGCCGGCGCGCGCATCGCCTACAACAGCGAGCGTGCCGCGATCGCCGCGACCGTCGCCGAACGGCTGACGATCGACCCTGCCACGCTCGAGCTCGCCTGGCGGATGGCCGACAGCAGCCACCAGCAGGCGCTGATGGGTGCGCTCAGCCAGCTCGGCGTGCCGTACCACCGCAACTCGTCCAACCCCGGCGTCGGCTTCGACTGCTCCGGGTTGACCGCGTACGCGTGGGCGCAGGCCGGCGTGAGCATCCCCCACCAGAGCGCGACGCAGATCAAGAGCAGCGCGGCACGGACCGCCGCCACGGCCGAGGCCGGCGACCTCGTCTACTACCCCGGTCACGCCATGATGTACCTCGGCGTCCCCGGAGCGATCGTGCATGCCCCGTACACCGGCCGCACGGTCGAGGTGGACGTCGTCTCGAAGTCGCACCGCACCACGGTTCGCTACGGCAACCCGATCGGCTAGGCCGCCGCGTCCGAGTCGCAGCCCTGGTCCGAGTCGCAGCGTCGTGGTCCGAGTCCCTCGGTGCGGCCCGAGTCGTTGGGTCAGGGAACTGCTGCCCGGCGACTCGCGCCATGTCCAACGACTCGGACCCGATCGCCCGGCGGGGCGCAGAGCCGCGGGCTGGCCGACGACGAGAGCGCCGAGACGTCAGGCGTGGATCGGTCCGGTGCTGTCGCGCAGGGACGGGGCGACGCGTCCGGTGCGGTGGGCGATGATCTCGGCACAGATCGAGATCGCCGTCTCCTCCGGCGTGCGCGCCCCGATGTCGAGTCCGACCGGCGACATCAAGCGGTCGAGGTCTGCAGGATCGACCCCCGCCTCGAGCAGTCGCTCGAGCCGCGTCTCGTGGGTCTTGCGGCTGCCCATCACACCGATGTAGCCGACGCCGGTGGCCAGCGCGCCGCGCACGGCTGGCACGTCGAACTTGGCGTCGTGGGTGAGGATGCACACCGCATCGCGCGACGTCAGCGTGCCGCCGCGCTGATCGAACAGCTTGCCCGGCCACGACACCACGACCTCGTCGGCCATCGGGAAGCGACGCCGCGTCGCGAAGATCTCGCGTGCGTCGCACACCGTCACCCGGTAGCCCAGCACCTTGGCGACCTTCGCGAGCGCGGCGGTGAAGTCCACCGCGCCGAAGATCCACATCTGCGGGGGTGGCGCCCACGTCTCGATGAACACGCGGACGACCGGCGTGTCGACGAGGTCCTCCGGCGTCGTCTCGCCGTGCGGTCCGTAGTGGCGTATGCCACTGCGTCCGGCCTCCAGCTCTGCGAGCGCGTCGCGGGTGACGATCCGGTCGAGCTCGGCGTGGCCGAGCGAACCGAGCGGCGTCGCGGCCGGCTCGATCAACAGCTTGGCGCCGACGTGCAACCCGTCGATCACCGTTGCCAGCCCGACGGGCTCCTCGTTGCGGATGCGCGCGCGCAGCTCGGCGTACAGCGGCACGGGAGTCGGCACGGCAGTCGCGGCAGGCGCTCCCTCGGTCGTCCCGGCGGACGACGAGCCGGTCGGTTCAGTGGCTTCGGTCGTCATGTCACGTCACCAGTCCAGCGGTTCGATGAACAGACGGATCGTGCCGCCGCAAGTGAGCCCGACGGCGAACGCCTCGTCGTCGCTGTAGCCGAACGAGATCACGCGCGGCTGGGCCTCGCCGTGGAGGATCGCGAGGGCCTCGCTGACGACCGCCCCCTCGACACAGCCGCCGCTGACGCTGCCCGCCACCTCGCCGTCGATGTTCACGGCCATCGCCGCACCGGGCAGGCGCGGTCCGGACCCTTCGATGTCCACGACGCGCGCCAGCGCCACGGGTGTGCCGGCGGCACGCCAGCGGTCGATGTCGTCGAGCAGGTCGCGCATCAGGGGCTCCTCGTGTCGTGCGGGCTGGCGGGATGGTCGCGTCGGCGGGCCGAGGTCGTGCCGGCGATGACGGCAGCCAGCTCCTCCATCGCCGCGAGCGAATGACCCTCCACGAAGTGATCAACATACGGCAGCGCGGCGGCCATTCCCCGTGCCAGCGGGGCGTAGCCGGGCGTGACCTTGAGCGGGTTGACCCAGACCAGCTCGCGGGTGATGCGGTGCAGCCGTTGCATCTGTTCGCCGAGGAGCGCCGGGTCGCCGCGGTCCCAACCGTCGCTGAGGATCACGACGATCGCGCCGCGGGCCATACCGCGAGCACCCCACTCGTCGTTGAAGTCGCGGAGGCACTCGCCGAGCCGCGTGCCGCCACTCCAGTCCTGGACGCGGTCCGCCGCACGGCCCAGGGCGCGGTCCGGATCGCGGCTGTCGAGCTCCTTGGTGATCCGGGTCAGGCGCGTGCCGAGCGCGAACGCCTCGACCCGTTGGCGCCCGGCGACCGCGGCCTGCACGAAGCGGAGCATGGCGCGCGAGTAGGGCTCCATCGAGCCGCTGATGTCGAGGAGCAGCACCAGCCGGCGCAGCCGCTGGCCCGGCTCCTGCCATGCGCGGCGGATCGGCTCGCCGCCAGCGCGCAGCGATTCGCGCATCGTGCGGCGGATGTCGGGCCGCGAACCGTTGCGTGCCGGGCGGTTGCGGAAGCTGCGTCGCGGGGGGCCGGCGAACCGCAGCTGCTCCATCAGCTGCTGCGACTGACGCAGCTCGATGTCGTCGTAGGTCGCGAAGTCCTTCTGGCGGAGCACCTCGGCGGCGGAGAACCGCAGCACCAGGGTCGGGTCGCGGTCGGCGGTGCGCTCCGCGTCGTCTGGCGTGTCGGACGCCGCGTCCTCGTCGTCGAGCGCGAGCGTGATCCGCTGCACCTCGGGTTCCGGCGGCAGGTCCCCGGGGGAGATCCGTCCCCAGAACACGCGGAACGCACGGTCGTAGAGCGGGATGTCCTCGGGTGCGAACACGAGCGTCGTGCGCCCCGCCCAGTAGACGGCGGTCGCGTCGTCGAGCCCGACTCGGCCAAGTGCGTCCACGTAGGTGAGCACGTTGCCGATCGGCGTCGCCAACCCCGCTCCGCGCAGGACGCGAGCGAACGTGACTGCGATCCGCTCGGCAGGCTGCCCGCGCAGCGGAGCCGCGCCCGGCTGGGCTGCGTCCGGCTGGGCCGCGTCCGATCCGCTCATCGCACGACGCCGTCAGCGAACGGGCGCGCCGCGCTCGACGGCGGTCTTGACCATCGCGGCCAATCCGTGCTGGCGGGCGCGATCCTGGTCCTCGCGGTACTTCAACACCGTGCCGAGCGTGGCCTCGACCATCCGCTCGTCCAGTTCGCTCACCCCGAGCACGGCCAGCGCCTGCGCCCAGTCGATCGTCTCGGCGACGCCCGGCGGCTTGTACAGGTTGAGGCTGCGCAGCGCCTCGACAGCGGACGCGACCTGGCGGGCCAACGGCTCGATCACGTTCGGCACGCGCATCCGCACGATCCGCACCTCACGCTCGAAGTCGGGGTGCTCGACCCAGTGGTACAGGCAGCGCCGCTTCAAGGCGTCGTGCACGTCACGGGTGCGGTTCGAGGTGAGCACCACGATCGGCGGCCGCGTCGCGCTGAACCGGCCGAGCTCGGGGACGGTGATCTGGTAGTCGGAGAGCACTTCGAGCAGGTACGCCTCGAACTCGTCGTCGGCGCGGTCGATCTCGTCGATCAGCAGCACCGGCACGCTGTCACCGGTGTGCTCGATCGCCTGCAACAGCGCCCGCTTGAGCAGGAAGCGCTCCTGGTACAGCTGGTTCTCGAGCTCTGCGGTGCCGACGCCCCGCGCCTCGCCCGTGGCCTCGGCAGCGCGGAGGTGGAGGAGCTGGCGGGCGTAGTCCCAGTCGTACACGGCCTGGCTCGCGTCGATGCCCTCGTAGCACTGCAGCCGGATCAACGTCCCGCCCGTCCAGCGGCTGAGCACCTTGGCGACCTCGGTCTTGCCGACGCCGGCCTCTCCCTCCAGTAGGAGCGGGCGCTTGAGCGCCACCGCGAGGAAGATCGACGTGGCCAGCCCCTCGTCCGGCAGGTACCCGTGCCGGGTGAGCGCTTCGGCGACGTCGGCAGGTGAGCTGGGCGCGGCAGGCATCACCGTGAGGTTACGGCGGCTGGCATGCTGGGCCGCCATGGCATCCAGGGCGATCACGGTCCACGCGCCCGACGCGTCCTCGGTGAGCGTCACCTCATCGGTCCACGGCGGGCCGCCGGTGACGGTGGCGCTCGCGTCGCACCCGCCCGCGTTCGTCGGCACGTTCGACGCCGAACCGGGCGACGTGTACTGGCTGAACGTCGACGACTCGCCGCCGCTGCTCGATCCGCACTGCCGCGATCTCGTGTGGACGGCGGACGGTCCGCGCAGCGTCGTTCGCGACCCGTGGCCCGTCCAACCTCGGGCCGCGCCGCTCGCGCTCCCGGCCGATGTCGGTCCGGTGGTGTACGAGGCTCACGTGCGCGGGTTCGCCGGGACGTTCGCGGGGATGATCGAACGGCTCGACCACCTGGTCGACCTCGGCATCGACGTCATAGAACTGATGCCGGTCCACCCGTTCGACGCCGGCGACAACTACTGGGGCTACATGCCGCTGGTG
>JAODBQ010000234.1 GCA_025464045.1 Ilumatobacteraceae bacterium | reverse complement strand
CCCCCGGTTCGAGGCGCCTGGCCCCCTCGGGATCGCCGCCCGGTGCCGTTGTTCACCCCGCCGCCCACCGCCGCGCCCGTCGCCCGCCCCGCCCACCCGGTCCGAGTCAGACCGTCGTGGTCCGAGTCGGACCGTCGTGGTCCGAGTCGGATCGTCGTGGTCCGAGTCGGAGGAGGGGGCGCGAGTCGCTGGACGTGGTTCTCCCGACGCGGCGACTCGCGCCGCACCGACCGACTCGGACGGGCGCCGAGCGGTCAGGCGGGTCGGTGATGGTGAGTCGGCCTGTAACCGGGGTTCTGTGACGCCGGAGCGCCGGTGACCATCCCTCTGTGCGGCCTACCCGAGGGGGACCGTGTCGCCACGGTGGACGGGCAGCCCGTCCCCTCTGCTTGGCCTTGCTCCGGGTGGGGTTTACCGAGCCGTACGAGTCACCTCGCACGCTGGTGCGCTCTTACCGCACCGTTGCACCCTTACCTGTGACCGGTTGCCCGGCCCATCGGCGGTCTCTCTCTGTTGCACGTCCGTCAGGTCGCCCCGACCTGGCTCTCGCCAGCACCCTGCCCTGTGGAGCCCCGAGTTTCCTCGACACGGTGACGTTGCCGTCCCGTGCCGCGGCCACCCGGCCGACTCACCATCGCGGACCAGGCTAGGTCGCCGGTGTGCAGTCCGGCGTGAGGTACTCGTACTCGAGCGAGTTGAGGCTCGGGGTCTCGAGGTTGAGCTTCAGGCGCGTGCCGTTCTCGTCGCCGGCGCCGACCACGATCTGCAGCGTCGCGGTGGAGCCGAACGTCGACGGGATCGCCGACGGCGGCACGATCGGCGTCGGCACGTTCCCGCCGGATGGCGCCTTCGTGGTGGTCGTGTTGCCGAGATCCTGCGGTGTCGTGGTGGGTGTGGAACCGGGCGAGGTGTCGGCGGTGGCGACCTGCGCGGCCGACTGCTCCTCGGACGACACGTAGCCGCCGGGTCGGTCGGGGTTGATGACGATCGCGAGCAGGGCGGCGTGACGGGCATTGCGGACGCCGACCGTGAGGGTGGTCGCCCGCACCGGGGGTTTGGACAGCAAGGTGACGTACTGCTGGTAGGTCGCGCTGATGGTCGACTCCATGCCGTGCACCAGCGTGAGGATGTCGCGCCGCTTGTCGTCGCTGGCCGGGATCGCCGGTGCCTCCGGGGTGGCGGGCGTACCGACGGTGATCCGCTCGTACGCCGGGTTGATCAGCACCGAGTCGAACTTCGAGTTGCCGCACGGCCAGGGCTCGCCACCGGCCTCCGTCGTGAGCTGGTCGAAGAGCTTCGCGGAGGCGTCGGCGTCGGCGATCAGCCGCTGCACGAGTGGCTGGTTGGCCGGGTCGAGCAGATCCGGGTCGTTGACGACCTTGTTGTACACCTCGAGCAGCGACCGCTGCAGCGATGCGCACGTGCGCAGCAGTGCGACGTCGGTGAGGGGAGCATCGGGCAGCTTGGTGGTCGGGGGCGCCACACCGATGCGGCCGAGGTGACCGGCTTCGGTGTTGTTGCACGCGGCGACGACGGCGGCAAGTGCGACCGACAGCCCACCGATGCGGAGGAACCCGCGTCGGCCGAGCGGACCGACGTCGATCGGGCCCTGGGGCGAGGTGTCATTGTCCTGGTGGTTCACCGCGTCACCCCTGCCGGCTTCAGTGCGGCGGCTTCCTTGTCGACCAGCAATGCCGAGAGGTCCTTGGCTCCGGCGAGGTCGGCGAGCACCGTGCCGTACCGGCCTTCGACCGTGACGATCGACGCCAGCGCGTAGGCGGCGTCCGTGCCGATCAGCTGCCCGACCACGCCGATGTGGGTGGCCACGAGCGTGGACTCGAGCGTCCGCGCCGCGTCCAACATCCCGGCCACATCACCGCCGAACGCGCTCGACATCGAGTCGATCAGGTCCTGGTTCGGCTTGTTGGCAGCCACTCGCCCGAGGAGACCCGACAGGGCTTGGGCGTAGGCGAGGTGCGCCTGCGTGATGACCTCGACGACGGCGAGCTGCGTCTCGTCGAGCTGCTTGGTGAGCGCCATCTTGTACAGCCGGTAGGCCGACAGCTCGGCGCTCTGCACGAAGTTGAGCATCGGGATGTCCGCGTCGGTGGGCCGCTTCGGCGGCGCCGTGGTGGTCGTGGCCGCATCTGCCGTCGTGGTGCCGACGAGGGTGCCGTTCGTGCCTCCGGTGCCGCTCGTCGCGTCGGACGTGGGCGGGGTGCTCGCCGCAGCCCGCCCGGCGATGGCCGGGACGAGCGCGGCCGCGGCGCCGCCGAGGCCGAGGCCGAGCAGTCGACGCCGGGCGACGCCGGACGTCGCCGGCTCCACCGACTGCCGTTGCGACCCGGCCGACTCGGCCGGGGACACTTCGATATCCACTCGGGCTGATCCTTTCCAACGAACGCCCAAGCCTTCCTTGCGAGGGGTGGGCAGAGCAACTCTAGAAGTCGAGCGCCGACAGGTCGGGCATCCATCCGCGGGCGCGCCGCACCGCCTCGGCCCACTGCGCCCGGTCCAACTGCCGTTGCGGCTCGACGACGGCTCGCGGTCGCCAGGCCGCCGCGATCTCGTCGAACGACGACCACAGCCCGGTGGCCAGGCCCGCCAGGTACCCCGCTCCGAGGGTCGTGGCCTCGGTGTGACGCGAGACCTCGACGGTTCGTCCGGTGGCGTCGGCCAGCGCCTGGACGAACGTCGGGTTGTCGCTCATCCCGCCGTCGATGCGCAGCGCCGCGATCCTCCCGGCGTCGGCCTCGGCCGCGTCGACGAGGTCCGCGCCACGGT
>JAODBQ010000227.1 GCA_025464045.1 Ilumatobacteraceae bacterium | reverse complement strand
AGCCCGCACCGCGTCAACGCGCTGCTCGCCACCGATCTGACGGCCCGGCGGATGGCCGAGCTGATCGCCGCGATCGGCTTCACCTCCGTCGAGCGCGACGGCGTGCTGGACGTCGCGCTGCCGTCGTGGCGGCCGGACTGCGTCGAGGAGATCGACGTGATCGAGGAGATCGTGCGGCACCACGGTTACGCGAACATCGCCAAGACGGTGCCCAAGTCGGCGGTGCACGGACGGCTGTCCGTGCGCCAAGCTCGCCGACGCCGCTTGCGCGACGTGGTGCTCGGTCTCGGCTGCAGCGAGGCGATGCCGAACCCGTTCCTGGCCCCCGTCGACCTGGAGCGGGCGGGGCTGGCAGCCGACGCCGTGCACATCGTCAACCCGCTCGCCGCGGAGGAGAGCGTGCTGCGCACCTCGGTCCGGCCGGGTCTGCTGAAGACGATCGCCTACAACGAGTCGCATCGCCGACCCGGGGTCGCGCTCTACGAGATCGGGCACGTCTACCCACCCGGCACCGGCGCGCTGCCAGACGAGTACGAGGCGCTCGGCATCGTGCTTGCGGGACGCGACGCGACGGCGGCGATGGCGATGTGGCGGGAGATCGCGGCTGCCATGGGGTTCGGGGCCCGGGTCGATCAGGGTCTGGTGCCGGCAGGGCTGCACCCGACGCGATCGGCGACGCTGACGATCGGCCGCGACGTGGTCGGTGCGATCGGCGAGGTCCATCCCGACGTGCTCGACGCGTACGACGTCGACGAGCGGGTCGCCGTCCTCGAGTTGGATCTGGACCGGTTGTTGGCCAACGAGCCGAAGGCGCCGGCGTGGAAGCCCACCAGCCGCTACCCGTCGAGCGATCTCGATCTCGCGTTCCTCGTGCCGGACTCGACGGCGGCGGAGAAGATCGAGAAGGCGATCAAGCAAGCGGCCGGCAACGTCCTCGTCGACCTCGCCTTGTTCGACGTCTACCGCGGCGGCGGTCTCGGAACCGGTGAGCGCTCGCTCGCGTACCGGCTCCGGCTGCAGGCCCTGGACCGCACCCTCACCGACGACGAGCTGACCCAGCTGCGCACGAAGGTCGTCGCCGCGGTGACCAAGCTGGGCGCCACCCTGCGCAGTTGACCGCCGCCGGTCGATCGCCAGCGGACCGAAGCCGGCGCACCGGTCGAGGGCGGTTGTCCGAGTCGGAGCGTCGTTGTCCGAGTCGCTCGAGGTGGCGCGAGTCGCTGGAGCGGGCACACCTGACGGAGCGACTCGCGCCCTCGGCTGCGACTCGGACCCTCGGCTGCGACTCGGACCCGGCCGGTGCTCACTCGACCGGGGGCAGGCCCATCGGGTTCGGATAGGTGAGCGTGTTGCTGACGCGGATCGCGTGCGCGACCGGTCGCAGGAGCGCGAGCAGGTCGGCGTGCGCAGACGGGTGGAGCGTGGCGTACAGACGGCCGGCGGCGATGTCGGTGGCGTGCTCGATCCGCTCGCGCAGCTCGCGGCCGGACGCGGTCAGCGCGCCGTCGCTGCCCACCAGTCGGCGGACGTGGAGGCGTTCCTCGGCCGCGACCCACTCGTCCTGCGACCAGCCGCGCGCCGCGCGGAGGCGTTCGGCGTCGGGCGTGCCATCGTCGGCAGCGAACAGGACGAGAGCCTCGCACCCGTCGAGATCGGCCGCCACCAGCGCGGCCACGTGGCCGTCGCCGCGGTGCTCCCGCGCCGCGGTGGCCGCCTGCCACAACCGTTCGACCGGATCGTCGGGCCGCGCGACCGTCTGGTTGGCGGCGAACAGCGGACGGCCCGACGCCGGCGTGTCGCGTACGAGCGGTTCCAGATCGTCGAGGATCTGCGCGGCGATCTCGTCGATCTCGGGCACGACCCGGCGCAAGGCGGCAGCAGCCGACGACTGGCGCGCGCCGAGCAACGCGGCCGGCGACGCGTACGACCACGCGTCGGGGATCGACTTGGCGATCATCGCCGGTTCGAAGTTGTAGAACGTCGCCCCGACGAGCTCCGGCGATGCGGCGCCGAGCGGCGCGGCACGGCACGCGAAGTACCCCATCCAGAAGCCGCGCACGCCGAGTGCGGCAGGTGCCTCACGGCATTCGGGTGCGAAGTAGCTGACCGCGTTGACGTGCTCGATCAGGTGCCACGCGGTACGGGTCCACGGCTCAGGCTCGGACGACTCGTTCATGAGGCGCAGTCTCGCCGCACCGGGTGGGGCCGCGGTCAGTTCAGTTCGAGATCGTCGGGAGCGTTCGCGACCCAGGCGATCCGGCCGCCCTGGCGACGGAGCACGTCCCGCCAGAGCTGCTCGGGACGCGGGGTGAACAGGTCGTCCGGGTCCGCCGGCAGCACCATCCACGCGCCGGCGTCGAGCTCGCTCTCGAGCTGCATCGCGCCCCACCCGGCGTACCCGCGGAAGATCCGCAGCCGGCTGACCAGCGCGGCGACCTCGGCCGGCTCCATCGACAGGTCGACGGTGCCGATGTCGCCCTGCAGCGAGCTCCACGCCTCCTCGTTGGGGTGGTCCGCGGAGGCGAGGGCGATCAACGCATCGAGCTCCACCGGACCGCCGGCGAACACCACGTACGGCGGGCTCAGCCGATCGATCCAGTCGTCCAGGCCCTCGACGGACGTCTCCGGCCCCGGCCGGTTGAGCACGACTCCGACGGCCCCGGCATCGGTGTGCTCGAGCACGTAGACCACCGCGCGGTCGAAGTTCGGGTCGCCCAACGGCGGAGTGGCGACCAGCAACTTGCCCTTCGTCGACGGGTCCAACAACGGCACGACCCCATTGTGCCGTGGAGCATCGCCGAGGCCGAACGCCTCGTCGGTGAAACCAGGGTGCGAAGCTGGTTGCATGACAATGCACAAGTTCGTATGATCATGCGTCATGTTGCGTGTCGGGATCATCGGGGCGTCGGGATACACCGGCGCCGAGCTGTTGCGGTTGTGCGCTCACCACCCGGATTTTGAGGTGGTGTACGCCACCGGTGACACCCAGGCGGGCACGTTGGCCTCGGCGTTGTACCCGAGCCTCGCAGGACGCTACCCGGACCTCGTGTTCGAAGAGCTCGACATCGCTCGCGCCGCGCAGCTCGACGTCGTCTTCATGGGTCTGCCGCACGAGGCGAGCATGGCGATGGCGCCCGAGCTCGTCGGGACGGTGCGGTGCGTGGTCGACCTGTCCGCGGCCTACCGGTTGAAGGATGCGTCGCTGTACCCCCAGTGGTACGGGTTCAGCCACGACCAGCCGGAGCTGCTGGCCAAGGCCGTGTTCGGCCTGCCGGAGCTGCACCGTGCGGAGTTGAAGGAGGCCGAGCTGATCGCCACGCCCGGTTGTCACGTCACGGCGGCAACGCTCGCCCTCGCGCCCCTGGTGCAGGCCGGACTGATCGAGACCAGCGGGATCGTGGTCAACAGCATCACCGGCGTCAGCGGCGCCGGCCGCGGCCTCAAGCACGCGTCGCTGTTCTGCACCGTTGACGAGGACGTCACCGCCTACGGGTTGCTCGACCACCGTCACACGCCCGAGATCGAGCAGGAGATCGGCGCGCAGGTGCTGTTCACCCCGCACCTCGCCCCGCTCAGCCGTGGCCTGCTGTCCACGTGCTACGCACGCCCCGCGGCATCGGTGACCACCGCGTCGCTCCTCGCCGCGCTCGCCGGGCACTACCGCAACGAGCCGTTCGTCTCGGTCCGCCCCACGTCGCCGTCGACCAAGGCGGCACTCGGCAGCAACATGGCCCATCTCAGCGCCCGGTTCGACGAGCGCACCGGCACCGTCATCGCGCTCTGCGCGATCGACAACCTCGCCAAGGGCGCCTCCGGCGGCGCCGTGCAAGCGGCCAACGTCGCGCTCGGCCTGCCCGAGACGATCGGGCTCTCCCAGGTCGGCGTCTACCCATGATGCTGGTCGGGATCGTCGGCCCCTCGGTCCTCCTCGGCGTCGTCGGGGGCTCGGTGCCGTTCGCGCGTGCACTGGGTGTCGCCGTGAGCGGATCGTGACGCCGACGGAGCGGGCCGCGACGCTCGTGGAGGCGCTGCCGTACATCCGCCGGTTCGCGGACCAGGTGGTGGTCGTGAAGTACGGCGGCAACGCGCTGGCCGGCGCGTCCGAGGGCGATGCGCTCGCGCTCTTCGCCCAGGACGTCGTGCTCATGCGCCAGGTGGGCATGCGGCCGGTGGTCGTGCACGGCGGCGGTCCGCAGATCAGCGACCTGATGACCCGCCTCGGCAAGGTCACCGAGTTCCGCGACGGGCTGCGCGTCACCGATCGGGAGACGATCGACATCGCCCGGATGGTGCTCATCGGGCAGGTCAACCCGCAGCTGGTGGCGGCGATCAACATCCACGGCGCACTCGCCGTCGGGGTGTCAGGCGAGGACGCGGGCCTGATCCGCGCCGTGGCGCGCAACCCGGAGCTCGGCTTCGTCGGCGACGTCGCCGCGATCAACCCGACGATCCTGCACTCGCTGCTCGACGACGGGTTCATCCCCGTCGTGGCCACGATCGGGACCGACGCGAGCGGCCAGGCGTACAACATCAACGCCGACACGGTCGCGGGTGCGATCGCGGAGGCGCTCGGCGCCGAGAAGCTCGTCTACCTCACCGACATCGAAGGGTTGCGTCGCGTGGTCGACGAGCCGGCGAGCCTGATCCGTCAGACCTCGCCGGACGAGCTGGAAGCGCTGATGACCGACGGCACGATCGCGGGCGGCATGATCCCCAAGACGGAGAGCTGCGTCCACGCCGTGCGCAACGGCGTGCGGCGCGCGCACATCCTCGACGGGCGCATCCCGCACGTGTTGTTGCTGGAGGTCTTCACCGACGAGGGGATCGGAACGATGGTCACATGACGAACACGAAGAGCACCGACACGAAGAGCACCGACACGAAGAGCCCGTTCATCCCGGTGTTCGCACCGGCCACGACGACGTTCGTGCGCGGCGCCGGCACCGAGCTGTGGGACGACACGGGGAAGCGCTACCTCGACTTCCTCGGCGGTCTCGCCGTGATCTCGCTCGGTCACGCCCACCCGGCCGTCGCGGACGCGCTGGCCGCGCAGAGCCACACCCTGTGGCACGTCAGCAACCTCTTCGCCAACGACGTCGCGGTCGCCGCCGCGCACCGGCTGACGGAGCTGCTGGAAGAGGTCACCGGCGAGGACGGCCAGGTGTTCTTCTGCAACAGCGGCGCCGAGGCCAACGAAGCGGCGCTGAAGCTCGCCCGCAAGTTCGGCGGCCGAGGTCGCCATGCCGTGGTCAGCGCGTACGGCAGCTTCCACGGGCGCACGCTGGCGACCCTCGCCGCCACCGGTCAGCCGGCGAAGCACGAGCCGTTCTGGCCGATGCCCGACGGCTTCCGGCACGTCGCGTTCAACGATCTCGACGCGCTCGTCGGATCGATCGACGACACCGTCAGCGCGGTCCTGCTCGAGCCGGTGCAGGGCGAGGGCGGCGTGATCCCGGGCGATCTCGGCTACCTCCGCGACGTGCGCGCGCTGTGCGACGAGCGCGGCCTGCTGCTGATCATGGACGAGGTGCAGACCGGCATGGGCCGCACCGGAAGGTGGTTCGGCTTCGAGCACGCCGGCATCGTGCCCGACGTCGTGACGATGGCGAAGGGGATGGGCAACGGCTTCCCGGTGGGCGCGATGTGGGCCAAGCGCGACGTGGCGGCGGTCTTCCAGCCGGGCGATCACGGCAGCACCTACAGCGGCACGGCGCTCGCCACGGCGGTCGTCAGCGCGGTCATCGCCGAGATGCGCCGCATCGACGCGCCCGCGCTCGCCGCGGCCAGCGGCGCCTACCTCACCGAACAGCTGGAGGCACTGCCCGGGGTCGCCAGTGTGCGCGGCAACGGGCTGCTCCTGGCGGCCGAGCTCGCCGACGGTCGCGACGCCAAGGCCGCCTACTCGGCGCTGATGGACCGTGGCCTCGTCACGAACGCGGTCACGGCCACCGCGCTGCGGCTCGCTCCGCCGCTCAACGTCTCGCGCGCCGAGATCGACGAGGCCGTGGCGATGATCGCCGCGGTGCTCGAGTGACCGACGTCCCGGCCGTGGCGGTCGCCGGATGACCCGACACCTGCTGACGATCACGGACCTGTCCACACGTGAGCTGTGCGCCGTGCTGGACCTGGCCGAGCGGTCCAACCTGCCGAAGGTGCTCGAGGGTCGGGGCGTCGCGCTGATCTTCGAGAAGCCGTCGAACCGCACCCGCCAGTCGATGGAGATCGCCGTCGTGCAGCTCGGCGGTCACCCGGTCTACACGCGGGGCGACGAGGTCGGCTTCGACCTGCGCGAGCCGGTGGAGGACATCACCCGCGTGATGGCCGGCTACCACGACGTCCTCGCGGCGCGCGTGTTCGACCACCACGTCGTGGAGCGGATGGCGGTGGTCAGCGGTGTGCCGATCGTGAACATGCTCAGCGATCAGGCCCACCCGCTGCAGGCGCTGGCCGACGTGTTGACGATGCAGCAGTTCCACGGTGATCTGGCCGGGCAGACGGTGGCCTACGTGGGTGACTACAACAACGTCGCCCGGTCGTTGGCGGAGGCCAGCATCCTCCTCGGCGCGCACGTCTCGCTCGGTTGCCCGGTCGGGTTCCACGCCACCGACGCCGAGCTCGAGCGGCTCGCGCAGGTCGGCCCCGGGTCCGTCCGCCAGGTGCACCGCGCGGTCGACGCGGTGACCGACGCGGTCGCGGTGCACACCGACACCTGGACGTCGATGGGCCAGGAGACCGAGAAGGAGGCGCGTCGGCGTGCGTTCGAAGGGTTCGCGGTGGACGACGAGATGATGTCCAGGGCGGCGCAGGGCGCCGGCTTCTACCACTGCCTCCCCGCCTACCGCGGCGTGGAGGTGACGGCCGCGGTGATCGACGGTCCGCAGAGCCACGTCATCGCCCAGGCCCACAACCGCCTCCACGCGGCGCGTGGCGCGCTGGCGTTCCTGATGGGGGTGCGCTGATGGCGTCCAAGGTCCAACGCCAGCAGGCGATCGCCAAGTTGATCGGCGCGCAGAGCGTCACCAACCAGCCCCAGCTCGTCGACCTGCTCGCCGAGCAGGGAATCGCCGCCACCCAGGCGACGGTGTCGCGCGACCTCGAGGACCTCGGCGCGGTGAAGGTGCGCGTGCCGGGCGGCGACACCGTCTACGCGATCCCTGAGTACGAGCCGGCGCGCATCGCCCCCGAGGACCAACTGCGCAGGGTGATGGGCGAGTGGGTCGCCGAGGTCAAGCGCTCGGCCAACCTGGTGATCCTGCGCACGCCGCCGGGCTGCGCGCACGTCGTTGCCTCGGCGCTCGACCGTTCGGGGCTGACCGGGCTGATGGGCACGGTTGCCGGCGACGACACCCTCCTGTGCGTCGCCGACGAGGAGACCGGTGGGGCGCGCCTCGCGGACCGGTTGCGCGACCTGGCAGGCATCTCGTGACCGCCGAGCCCACCAGCGAGCCGGACGAGACCACGACGCCGGGCCAGACGTTGTGGCACGGCAGGTTCGCGTCCGGGCCGGCCGAGGAGCTGCTCGCGTTCACCGTCTCGCTGCCGTTCGACCGGCGGTTGTGGCGCGAGGACATCATCGGCTCGCGGGCCCACGTGCGCGGGCTGCGCCACGCCGGTCTGCTGACCGACGACGAGACGGCTGCCGTCCTCGCCGCGCTCGACCAGACCGGGGCCGAGCTCGCATCCGGTGGGTTCGCGTTCGTTCCGAGCGACGAGGACATCCACACCGCGGTGGAGCGCCGGGTCACCGCGATCGCCGGTCCCGCGGGCGCCAAGCTGCACACCGGCCGCAGCCGCAACGACCAGTGCGCTACCGACTTGCGGCTGTGGTGCAAGACGGAGCTGCGCGCGGTCGCGGCGCGCATCGTCGCGCTGCAGCAGGTGCTGCTCGACCGGGCGAAGGACGCCGGCGATGCGTACCTGCCCGGGTACACCCACCTCCAGCGTGCCCAGCCCGTGCTGCTCGCGCACCACTTGCTCGCCCACTGCTGGGCGCTCGCGCGCGACGTCGA
>JAODBQ010000199.1 GCA_025464045.1 Ilumatobacteraceae bacterium | reverse complement strand
CGGCGGAGCTCGGGCAGATGCTCGCCGACAGCCGCGGCGACCTCGGCATCGCCCCCTGGCTCGTGATCGGCCCCGGCGTCGCGCTCGTCGCCATGATGGCCGGCGCGCTGCTGATCGGCGACGCGGTGCGCGACGCGCTCGATCCCCACCCGGCCGCCACGCCACGTCGCCGCCACCGCCGGCGGCAGGCAGCGATCGCACCGACGAGCTCGCGCCCGACGGCGACGGCGACCGCTGCGGTGCTCGGGGTGCGCGGTCTCGAGGTCCGCTACCCGGACGGCGCTCGCGCCGTGCGCGGCGTCGACCTCCACGTGCACCGCGGGGAGCGGGTCGCGATCGTCGGCGAGTCCGGCTGCGGGAAGACGACGATCGCCCGCGCCGTGCTCGGCCTGCTCCCGCCCGGCACCGCCACCGCCGGGTCGATCGAGCTCGACGGTCACGACGTCCTCGCTGCCGACCGGCGCGAGCTGCGCGCCCTGCGCGGACCGGTGGTCGGCTACATCGCCCAGGACCCGTACGCAGCGTGCGATCCGTTGCAGCGCGTCGGGCGCCACGTGGAGGAACCGTGGCGCGCACACGGGCTGCGGCCGGCGCCGGGCGAGGCCGCTCGACGGGTCGGAGAACTCGGCCTCGCCGATGCGCAGGAGCGATTGCGGCAACGACCGCAGCGGTGGTCCGGCGGCATGCTCCAACGGGCCACGACTGCGGCAGCCGCCGCGCACGACCCGCGGTTGATCATCGCCGACGAGCCGACGTCCGCGCTCGACACCCAGCTCGCCGACGGCTCGCTGACCGCGCTCGACCAGGCCAGCGACGCGCTGCTGCTGATCAGCCACGACCTCCGTCTCGTCGCCGAGCACAGCGATCGCACCGCGGTGATGTACGCGGGTCGGATCGTCGAGCTCGGCCCCACCCGCGACGTCACCAGCGCGCCGCGTCACCCCTACAGCCAGGCCCTGCTCGCGGCGTCACCCGCTGCCGGTGGCGGTCTCCCTGATGGCCTGCCGGGTGCACCGCCGGCGCTGATCGACGAACCCCACGGCTGCCCGTTCGCGCCGCGTTGCCACCACCGCACCGAGGTCTGCGCGAGCGCTGAACCACCGTTGTTCGACGGTGTCGCCTGCTGGAACGCGACGTGAGCGCGTCCGCAGCGACGAGCGCCCCCCTCGCTCCCGCGAACGTCGTGCGCCTCGCCGACGTCAGCCACGGGTACGCCACCCGGCAGGGCACGCTGACCGTGCTGGACCACATCGATCTGACCATCGGCGCCGGCGAGATCGTCGGCATCAGCGGACCGTCCGGGACCGGCAAGTCGACGTTGCTGCGGATCGCTGCGGGGCTCGAGGAACCGGCCGGAGGTGCCCTGCGCTACGGCGACCACGACCCGTGGCACGGTCGCCGCGCTCGCGCCCGCTACCCGCGCCGCTCCTACGTCATGCCGGTGTTCCAGGACCCGTACGCCAGCCTCGACCCGCGCTGGCCGATCTGGCGGACCATCGCCGAACCGCTCGCCGCCACCGACCGGGGCGGCGCTCGCCGCGCCGCCGCAGCGTCGCTGGAGCGGATCGGTCTCCAGCACCTCGACCTCGATGCCCGACCACGCGAGCTCTCCGGCGGGCAGTGCCAGCGCGTCGCCATCCTGCGCGCCCTCGCAGCGCGACCGGCACTGCTGATCGCCGACGAGCCGACGGCGCGCCAAGACCTGATCACCGCCGCGGCGGTGGGCCACCTGCTGCGCGACGCTGCCGATCGCGGGTGCGCGATCCTCGTCGTCAGCCACAACGCCCCCTGGCTGAGCAGCGTCAGTGACAGCGTCCACCGGCTCGTCGGAGGTCGGCTCGTCGCCGGCGGCTGAGCCGCCGTCTACAGCGAACGGACGAGGCGCTCCAGGTCGGCGTCACGCGCCTCGCCGAGCGTCAGGTACTCGGCGCCTACGGCCTCGGCGAGCTCGCCGGCGAGGCCGAGCCTGATCGCATCCACCTCCGAGTCGAGGACCACCACGCGCGCACCGGTGTGGTGCAACCTCGCCATCGCGGCATGTGCAGCGGCGAGCGGGTCGGCGTGGTCGCCGCCGGTCGCGCGGCCATCGGTGACGAGAACGACGACGCAGTCGGTGCGTCCGCCGTCCATCGCCTCCGTGACCATCGTCGTCGCCGCGTCCAGGCCGGCCGCCACCGGTGTCGCACCGCCCGTGCGCAGCTCGACGAGGCGCGCCTTGGCCACCTCCACGGACGCGGTCGGCCGCAGCACGACGTCGGCCGCGTCGCCGCGGAACGTCACCAGCGCGACTCGACCGCGACGGCGGTAGGCGTCGCCGAGGAGCCCGAGCACCGCGGACTTCGTGGCGGCCATCCGGTGCTCCACGCCCATCGACGCCGAGGCGTCGACGACGAACACGATCAAGCTGGCGGTGCGCTCCTGGCGTTGGGCGCCGCGCAGGTCGGCCGCCTCGACCGCCACCGCGCCCGCACCCTGTGCAGCGCGTCTCGTCGCTGCCGCGACCACGGT
>JAODBQ010000092.1 GCA_025464045.1 Ilumatobacteraceae bacterium | reverse complement strand
TGCCGGAGCCGTTCGGGCCGACGACGGCGACGGCCTCGCCGGGCGCGATGTGCAGCGAGACGCCGGCGAGCGCGATCACCGATCCGTACGAGACGTGCAGATCGTCGATCACCAGGACGTCGTTGCTCATGTCGCGACTCCTCCGATGTAGGCGGCGCGAACGCGCTCGTCGTCCCACACCGAGCCGGGGTCGCCGACTTTGATGACCCGGCCCCAGTCGAGGACGGCGATCCGGTGGGACAGCTTCGTGACCAGCCCGACGTTGTGCTCGATGAGGACCACCGCGACTCCGGTGCCGGCGGTCTGGACGATCAGCTCGCCGATGTCGTTGGCGTCACCTGGCGTCATCCCCGCGGTCGGTTCGTCGAGGAGCAGCGCGCGGGGCTCGGCGGCCAGGGCGCGGGCGATCTCGATCCGCCGACGCACGCCGTAGGGCAGGCCGGCAGCCACCGTGTCGGCGAGTGCCGCGAGACCCAGCTCATCGAGCAGGGCTCGGGCAGCCTCACGCTGTTCGCGCTCCTGACGCACGCGGGTGCGGCCCATCGTCCACGGACGCACGGTGAACCGCTGGTGCCGACCGAGGAGCACGTTCTCCAGCACCGACGACTGCTCGAGGAGGCGCAGGTGCTGGAACGTGCGGGTGATGCCCAAGCGGGCGACGCGGTCCATCGACAGGCCGGTGATGTCCCGCCCGGCGAGGTGGACGGTGCCGGCCGTCGGTGGGATGTAGCCGGTGATCGCGTTGACGAGCGTCGTCTTCCCGGCGCCGTTCGGGCCGACGAGGCCGAGCACCTCACCGCCGAAGACGTCGAGGTTCACGTCCACCAGCGCGGCGACGCCCTGGAAGTGCTTCTCCACGCCACGCACCTCGATCAGCGGCATGACCGCGTCCACGGCCGCTGCCGTCCCTTCGTCGATGGCGGTCATACGAGGCTCGAATCCGGCTCGGGAACGGCGGCGTGCGGCTCGGGGCCGCGCCGGAACGGCGTGCTGAGCGTGCGCCACAACCACGTGCGGACCTGCTTGATCCGCTTGTCGGCCAGACCGCCCGGGATCACCAGGAGCACGACGACCAGCAGGATCCCGAACGCGAGGTTCTGCTTGTCCGTGCCGGAGCTCCGGGTCCACTCGCGGAACGTGATCAGCAGGCCGGCCGAGACGAGGGGGCCGGCCCAGTGCTCGACACCGCCGACCATCGCGTACGTCAGGGCGATCGTGAGGAGCGTGAAGTTGTACTGCGACGGGCTGATCACCGTGGACTCGTGTGCCTCCAACGCACCCGCGAAGCTGGCGACCATCCCGCTGAGCACGAACGCGAACATCTGATAGCGGCGAGCGTTGATGCCGAGCCCGAGCGCGACCACGTTGTCCAAACGCACGGTGCGCAACGCCCGACCGTAGTGCGACTTGCGGATCAGCTGGAGGACGACCACGAGCACCAGGAGACCGCCGAGCGAGGCGACCGTGGTGACCCGCCGGGGAATGCGGATCACACCGTGCACGCCGTTGGTGAAGTCGACCGCCTGGATGAAGATGATCGTCGCCTGGGCGAGCGCGAACGTGCCGAGGGCGAGGTAGATGCCGGACAGGCGCAGCACCGCCAGGCCGAAGAGGAACGCGAGGACCCCGCCGACCACGATCCCCGACACGATGCCGAACGGCACGGGCCAGCCGTGCTTGGTCGTCAGGATCGCCGTCGTGTACCCGCCGACGGCCATGAAGCCGACCGACCCGAGCGACATCACGCCCGCGTTGAAGGCGATGAAGATGCTCATCGTGATCAACGTCGTGATCAGCGCGGTGTCGATGATGAACCGGTGCAGCTGGAACCAATCAAGCACGGCTGGCCGCCTTCTGCGGGATGAGACCGGTCGGGCGGATGAGCAGCACGAGGAGCATGAGGATGAACGACGCCGCGTCGGCGAGCTCGCTCGACACGTACGCCGACGTCATCACCTGGCTCACGCCGAGGACCAGTCCACCGAGCACCGCGCCCGGCACGGAGCCCATCCCGCCGATGACGATCGCGGCGAAGATGACCAGCAGCAGCGGACCGCCGCTGGAGTACGAGATCAGCGAGGTCTGCACGCTGACGAAGGTCCCGGCCAGCGCGGCGAGGGCACCGGAGACTGCGAACGCGGTCATGAACGAGACGCGCGCGTTCACGCCGAGCAGCTCGCTGATCTCACGTGAGTACGCCACGGCGCGCAGCTCGCGGCCGTTGCGGGTGCGGCCGAGCCACAGCCCGAGCAGCACCATCACGACGATCGTCGTGATCAGCACCACGAGCTGCAGCTTGGGGACGTTGACGTTGCCGATCGCGATGGATCCGGTCGGGAAACCCGTGCGAGGGAAGGGCCGCAGCTCGCCGTCGGTTCGCATCTTGAGTGCCGTCTCGAGGATGAACCCGACACCGATGGTGGCGACGACCGGGGCGAACAGGTCCGACGAGCGACGGCGCAGGGGGCTGACCACCGCCTCCTCGACGACGATGGCGAGGACGGCGGCGACCAGCATCCCGAGCAGGACCGACACGATCACCGAGTAACCACGGTTGAGGAACAGCACCGTGCCGAACGTGCCCCACGTCATGAACTGCGCGTGGGCGAAGTTCAACACGTCGAGGACACCCCAGACCAACGTCACCCCGAGGGCCAGCAGTGCGTACACGCTGCCCAACGAGATGCCGTTGATGAGCTGTTGGAGGAACTCAGCCATGATGCCCCGGCGCGTCGGGTCGGCTCACTTCTTGCAGGTGGACTGCGCCGTCCACGGAACCGTCTTGCCGCCGTCGATCTGCAGCACGACCCCGGTCTGCGTGGGGCTGCGGTTCGCGTCGAAGCCGTAGGTGCCGAGCGCTCCCTCGAAGTCCTTCAGGCCCGCCAGCGCGTCCCGCACCTTGGCACCGTCGGCCGAGCCGGCGTTCTTGACCGCGGTCGCGTAGAGGTAGATCCCGTCGTAGCCCCATGCCGAGTACGGGCTGGCAGGCTTGCCGTACTTGTCCTGGTACGCCTTGATGAACGCCGGGTTCTTGCCGGTGGTGTTGGAGATGTCCCACGTGGTCGTGAAGATCGCGCACTGCGTCACCGGGTTGGCGACGATCGCCGGTGCACCCCAGGCGAGGTCGGTCATCAGCTGGGTGGTGAGCCCCGCCTGCTGGTACTGGGTCACGAACGTCGCGTCCTGACCGCCGTTGATGTTGACGATGAGGACGTCCGGGTTCGCGGCTTTGATCGAGGTCAGCTGCGGCTGGTAGTCGATCGCATCCGAGGCGACGCCCTCCGAGGCGACGGTCTTGATGCCCAACGCCTCCAGCGACTTCTGCCGGTGCTGGGACTGCTCGACGACGTTGGCGCTGTCCGACGAGTAGAAGTACGCCGCGGTCTTGGCGCCGAGCGCCTGGATGATCTCCGGGTCCGTCTTGTCATAGAGGTTGACGAGCGCCGGGTAGACGCGGAACACGTAGTCGCCGACCTCGGTGATGCCGGTGCCCGAGAGGCCGACGGCGATCGTCGGGATCTTGGCGTCCTGGGCGAGCGGGCCGGCGGCGAGGAACGAGGCCGACAGCGAGAAGCCGACGATCGCGTCGACCTTGTCGGTCGTGGTCATCGCGATCACGGTCTGCGTGGCGACGTCCTTGGCGGCCTGAGTGTCGACGAAGTCGAGGGAGAGCTTGGTCGAACCGAGGAACCCGGTGGCGTTGATCTCGTCGATCGCCAGCTGCTCCCCGTTCTTCTCGTCCGTGCCGACGGTCGCGACGGCAGCGCTGCCGGACGTGTCCAGCGGGGCGCCGATCTTGATCTTCGCGGGCAGGTCGAGTGACACCGGCGTCGTGGACGCGGCGGTCGTGGCGGCGCCCGCCGCGGTCGTGGCGGCGCCCGCCACCGTGGTCGCCGCACCTGCTGCGGTGGTCGCTGCGCCCGCGGCGGTCGTCGCCGCCGCCGCGGCGGTGGTGGCAACGGCTGCGGCGGTCGTGTTCGAGCTCTTGTCGCTGCCGCACCCGAGCGCGAGCCGCGAGAGTGCCGCGCACGCCACGAAGGCCGTGGTCCGTTGGAGT
>JAODBQ010000161.1 GCA_025464045.1 Ilumatobacteraceae bacterium | reverse complement strand
TAGATGGCCACGAACACCTCGCACTCGGTCACCTTGAAGCCCTATGTGAAGATCATGAAGTGGTGGATGAGTGCTTACATGCTCTCGTCGATGCGGGCACGCGGTCGCGGCGTGACCTACTTGTCCTGGATGCGGTATATGCCGCCGGGCATGCGATCGAGGATCTGGCCGACCAGCTTCATGCTCTCGCGCACCTCGTTCAGGCGAATGGCGTAGCGGTCGAACGCATCACCGTACGAACCGACGATGACATCGAAGTCGAGCTCGGAGTAGCGCAGGTACGGCTGATCACGACGCAGGTCCCACGGCACCCCGGCGCCGCGCAGGATGGGGCCGGTTGCGCCCAGCGCGATGGCCTCTTGCGCGGTGACCACACCGACGCCCTGCAGGCGTTCACGCCAGATGGGCTGGCCGGTCATGAGCGTGTCGTACTCGTCGAGGCGGGGAGCGATGAGATCGAGCAACCGAAGGATGTCGTCGCGCCAGCCAGCTGGCAGGTCGGCAGCGACACCGCCGGGGCGGATGAAGTTGTGGTTCATCCGCAGGCCGGTGACCTTCTGGAAGAAGCGCAGCACCTCTTCTCGTTCGCGCCAGCCGTAGATCATCATCGACACGGCACCGAGGTCCATGCCGTTGGTGGCCAGGAACAGCAGGTGGCTGCTCATGCGATTGAGCTCGCTGAGCAACATGCGCATCCACACGGCGCGCTCGGGGATGTCGTCTTCGATGCCCAGCAACTTCTCGACGGCCAGCGAGAACACGAGCTCGTTGTTCAACGGGCTGACGTAGTCAATGCGGGTCACGTTGGTGCCGCCCTGCATGTAGGTGAGCGTCTCGCCGGTCTTCTCCATCCCGGTGTGCAGGTAGCCGATGATCGGCTTGCACCGCAGCACCGTCTCGCCCTGCAGCTCGAGCATCAGGCGCAGCACCCCGTGGGTGCTCGGGTGCTGCGGCCCCATGTTGATGATCATGGTCTGGTCCTCGGACGGATCGACCGGGATCTCGCCGAGCTTGGCGACGTCGGCCTCGCTCATCCGCAGCACCGAGCCGACCTCGCGCATCAGCTCGCGCGCGGTCAGCTCGCTGCGCGCCTTCAGCCCCTGCGGCGCGTCGGATCCACCGCGGATGGTGTCGACGATGGCGGTCATCGCCGTACCGCTCTGTGCTGTGTCACGGTCGTGGCTCCATCCGGTCTGCGTGCCCGGGGTTGGGGGAGGTGAACTGCACCGGGATCTCGCCGACCTCGTAGTCCTTGCGCAACGGGTACCCCTCCCAGTCCTCCGGCATCAGGATCCGTGTGAGATCCGGATGGTCGGTGAAGGTGATCCCGAACATGTCGTAGACCTCTCGCTCGAACGCCTCCGTCCCGGGGTAGAGATCGAACAGCGTCGGCACCACGGGGTCGTCGCCCGGAACCTGCACGCGCAGCCGGACGCGTCGGCGGGCGCCCATCGACAGCAGGTTGACGATGATCTCGAACCGCTCGGCGACGATGCCGTCCGGCAGCGTTCGTGTCGGGAAGGCCAGGTAGTCGACCGCGGTGAGGTCGATGCACATCTCGTGGCCGTCGTCGAGCAGCTGCTTGATCACCGGCACGTACTGCTCCCGGGTGACGTGCAGCACGATCTGGCCGTACACGTCGGCGCGGCGTGCGCCGTACATCGTCGGCGGCTCAGCGGGCGCGGCGACCTCGGGCTGGTGTTCCTCGCTCGTGTCGGTCATCGTTCACCGAGTCCCCAGGAGCACCTGCACCGGCGCATCACCGGCGGGGACCGCTTCGACGTGGACGTCCGCACCGGCGCCGGTCTGGGCACGGCGCTTGAGGAGCTGGCCGTTCTCGATCAGCCCGTGGAGCGTCTCGATCGCATGGATCAGCGTCTCCGGGGTCGGTGGGCAACCGGGCGCGTACACGTCCACCGGGACCACCTGGTCGACGCCCTGCACGATCGCGTAGTTGTTGAACATCCCGCCCGACGAGGCGCACACGCCCATCGAGATGACCCACTTCGGCTCCATCATCTGGTCGTAGACCTGGCGCAGGACCGGGGCCATCTTCTGGCTGACCCGCCCGGCGACGATCATGATGTCCGCCTGGCGCGGCGAGGCGCGGAAGACCTCCATCCCGAAGCGGGCGAGGTCGTAGTGCGCGCCGCCCGTGGCCATCATCTCGATCGCGCAGCACGCCAGGCCGAAGTTGGCCGGCCAGCTGCTGCGCGCCCGTGCCCAGTTGACGAGGTCCTCGATGCGTGCCGTGATCGCGTTGTGCTGCAGACCGCCCATGCCGTCGTCGAGCAGGCCCTGCACGAAGCTCTTCTCGCCGGGTCCGTTCGGCTTGCTCATGCCGCCTCCTCCCCGATGCGACCCTCGAGGCCGACGCGGCGGATGGTGCTGTCGAGCGTGCGCGCCGGGCTCACGGCCTCTTCGTCCAGGCGGCGGGCGAACTGGCTCGGACCCCACTCCAACGCGCCGCGGGCGACCACGTAGATGAACGCGGCGAAGAACACCACGCTGAACGCGAGCATCTCCCAGAACGCGTAGCTGCCGAGGTACACGCGGTCGACCGCGAACGGATAGATGAAGATCAGCTCGATGTCGAACATCACGAACAGCATCGCCACCACGTAGAACGTGACCGGGAAACGTTCCGGGTTGTCACGGCTGGGAACGATGCCGCACTCGTAGGGTGCCGACTTGGCGCTGCTCGGGCGGCGGGGGGCGAGCAACTTCGACGCACCGAAGCTCAGCGAGCCGAACAGGGTCGCCAGGACGAGCAGGCACACCACAGGTAGGTACTGGCCCATCATCGCGTCGCCTCCTCTCGTGTCGTTGTCATGATCCTCGTGTCGTGATCACTGCGGTCGGCGACGCGCAGCGCGCTGTCGCGTCAGACGGAGACGGACGTCTTCTCCGGAATGGCCTTCGCAGCCTTGTTCTCCTCGACCTGTCGGTCGCGGGTGTGCAACAGATAGCACAGGACGAGGAAGACCACGAGCGACCCGACGGTGATGAACCCGGCCGGCTCACGCCGCGCGCCGAGATCGCGGATCATGTACACGTACTGGTGGGGCTGGGTGGGGTCGATGACCGCCTTGGCGGGAGCGCGACCAGGCTCGGCGCGCTGCTCGATCAGCGGCGCGACCTCGACCAGCGCGTAGTGCGGCTTGTGGAAGAAGGCGAGGAAGTCGAGCTCACCGTCGAACAGCTGCGGGCTGCGCTCGCCACCGCGCTCGAACACGGCCACGACCTGGAACTGGCCGGCCGCGAACGCCCCGGACTCCTCGAGCAGCACCGTGGCAGCCGCGCCGGCCTGCGCGAACGTGGTGGCCGCCGGCAGCAGCTCCTTCCACTTCTCGGCACGCAGCGCCGCGTCGACGTCCTGCGCGACGTCGATCGGCGCCTTGGTCGCTGGTTCGACGACCGGGCTCTTCAGCACCCCGGCCTCGTTCAGCGCGACGGGGCTCTGCAGCACCGTCTTCGCACGTACCGGCTGCCACGACGGATCAGGCCCGAGCAGGCCCTTGCCGTACGTCCACCAGACGGTGCCCATCAGGAAGATCCATCCGGCGAGTGCGGCGAACGACACCAGGAACCCGAGGCGGGCGCCGAGGTTGGTGGCGAGGATCAGGTACACGCTCCCCATCAGCACGCCGACGGCGATGATGATGATGATGATGCCGCGGATCTGCGGCTGCCAGTTGATCGCCAGCGTCGCCATGCTCAGAGGCTCCGCACGTATTCGACGACGTCTTTGATCTGCTCGTCGGTCAGCAGGTTGCCGAAGGCGGGCATGCGGCCGGTGCCTTGGCCGGTCGGGGCGCCGAAGCGCTTGCCGAGCTGGGAGCCTGCCTTGATTGCGTCGATCATGTCCTGCTCGCTGTCGAAGTGGGCGTTGGCGGCACCGCCCGTGAGGTTCCAGCCGTAGGCACCGATGCCCGATGGACCGGGGTCGCCGTAGCTCCACCCGATGGTGTGGCAGCGCGCGCAGCTGTAGGCGCCGCTGTTCAGGTCGAGGTTGAACAGCGCCTCACCCATCGCGTCGTCCACGCTCGCGTACTTGCCCTCGTCGACGAGCTTCTGTGCCGCTTGCGCGGCAGCGGCCGCGATCTGACCCTGGTCGTCCGGGGGCAGGTGGCCCGACGGGCAGGTGAGCGGGTCCTTCTCGCTCGGCAGGCAATCGACGCGCGGGATCTGGATGCTGTGGATGTAGGCGACCAGCGACTGGATCTGCTGCGCGTTCATCGGGCCACCGCCGTCCACGCCCCACGCCGACATCGGCGAACCGACCCGGCCGTAGGTGAGGATGTAGGTGATTTCGCTGTCGTCGAAACGGTAGGTGACGGTGTTCAGCGCCGGCGCGAACCAGCTGACCGACTTGACCTCGCCGGTGGACGGGTTCGTCACCGCGTAGGGCGCGTTGCCGCCGGACGCCTTCATCCCGCCGTGGCAACCGGCGCAGTTGAAGCCGCCGTTGGCCGTGGTCTGGAAGAGCTGCGAACCCCAGTTGACGAATCGGCTGTCACGGTGCTCGACGGCACCGGCCTGACGGCTCGGCTCGAACACCCAGTAGAGCGGCATCGCGATGACGAGGACGGCGAGCATGAGGACGCCGAAGAACTGGAACCGCTCCAGCCGCTTGCCCTCGAGCACCTCGTCGTCGTAGTACGGCTTGCGGTTCGGTGCGGTGAGCTGCTCGGAACCGAGCTCGGGCCGGGCGGCCTTGCGGTTCATGAAGTAGTAGACGATCCAGCCGATCGTGATCAGGGCGAAGATCACATAGGCGGCATCCGTGCTCGCGATGGAGGCGATCATTCGTGACCGCCACCGATGCAGTGCGGGCCCTCGGCCTCTTGACCGGTGGTGTTCGTGCCGATCGGCACGCCGGTGTAGACGACGCCGGTGTCGATGACGACGTCGCCGCCGGCGGTGACCACGGCGCTGAAGTGGTCCATGCCGCGGGGCGCGGGACCGCCCTTCTTCTCACCGACGTGGTTGTACTGCGAGCCGTGGCACGGGCACTCGAACCACTGGCTGCTCGGGCACGATGGCACGCGGCAGCCGAGGTGCGGGCACTTCTGGTACATCACGATGATCCCGTTCTGGATCGTGCTCATGATCGGTGCGTAGAACGGGACCGCCTTCGCCTTCGGCAGCGCCTCGGACGGGTACGGCGTGATCCACGACTTGGCCGTGGCGTTGTAGAAGAAGCCCTGACCACCCGCGATGCCGGTCATGACGTCGGTCAGCTTGCCGACGTTGACCTTGCCGCCGAATCCGGCCTGGGCGATCGGCCAGAGGAACGCCACGAAACCGGCCGCGGCGAAGGCACCGAGCCCTGCGCTCATCAACGTCACCGTGGCGCGGTTGAGGAACTGCCGGCGGGACACGCCGATCATCTCGGGGTCGGGTGCCGTCCACGCGACCGGCGGCGAGGACGAGGCGACGGGCACCAGCCCGGTGCCGGCGCGCGCGACCTGGCCGGCGTGCTCGGCGTCGGCCCGGGTGACCGGTGCCGGCAGATCGACGTCCGAGTCGCGGTCGCGCTTGCGGGTCTCCTTGCTGAGCGCCCCGGCGCCGCGCACGTCGCTTCGCCGGGCTGCCGTCAGGAAGGCGATCGCGGCGAGGACGACGACCGCCGCGACCGCGATGGTGATGATGGCTGCAGAACTCATTCGGTCGGCCTCACAGATCGAAGAAGATGCCGTCACGCCACGGGAGCGTGAAGTTGAAGCCGGGTCCCCTGAAGAACGAACCGATGATCACGAGCGTCGCCCAGAACATCAGGTGGATCGTCATCAGCGCCGTCGCGAACTTGCGGTCCTCCGGCTTGTTGGAGGGGTTCTTGTCGATGTACGGCGCGAGGATCAGCATGATCAGCCCGACGCCGGGGATCGTCACGCCGGCGATCATCGGGTGGAACATCGTCAGCAGTTCTTGCAGGCCGAGGAAGTACCACGGCGCCTTCGACGGGTTCGGCGTCAGGTTCGGGTTGGCCTGCTGCATCAGTGGGGCGTTGATCCACACCGAGAACATGAACAGGAACGTCAGGCAGGCGAGCGCGGCGACGAACTCACCGACCAGCAGGTGCGGCCAGGTGTGGACCTTGTCGACCGGGGAGGCCTTGACGTCCTGGATCGAGCCGCTCTTGACGACGGTGAGCAGGCGCTGCGTGTGGCCGCCCGGGCCGGCGCCGGCGGGGACACCGGCGGCCGTCGGCGGCGCCGCGACGACGCTGGCCACCTTCTCCTGGACGGCGACGCCACCGCCGCCCTCCTCGGTCTTGGCGCGCGCGGCACGCGACCGCTCGAGCAGGTGGGCAGGGATCCGCGGATCAGCAGCGGGCTCCGACGCGCCAGCAGCCGCCGCGGGTTCCGCAGCGGCAGGCGCAGCCTCGGCCGCAGCCTTCTCACGCGCGGCCTGCGCCCGC
>JAODBQ010000156.1 GCA_025464045.1 Ilumatobacteraceae bacterium | reverse complement strand
GGGCGGCGACGACCACGGCCGCGGTCGAGCTCGCGATCACCACCGCTCGTCGGCGACGAGCCGTCGCGACCCGCCCGACGACCTCGGCGAAGGCCGTGTTCGAGTCCGGGAACGCCCCGCTCATCCGACCCAGCTGGTCGCGCAGCTCGCGCTCCTCGAACTCGTTCATCGCGCGTCCTGTGCGATGGCGACCGATCCACGCAGGCGTTCGCGTCCCTGGTGGAGGTGGAACTTCACCGCGCCGGTGCTGAGCTTCATCGCCGTCGCCACCTCGACCACGCTCATCCCGTCGACGTAGTACAGGGCCATCGCCAGCCGCTGCTGACGGGGCAGCTCGGCGAGCAGCTGCGCCGATTCGTCGATCGTCGGCTCCAGGTTCACCGGTCGCTCATTGGACATCCGCTGCTCGGCGTGCGCCTTGCGGGTCTGGCGTCGATGGTCGTCGCGCAGGCGGTTGATCGCGACCCGCCGGATCCAGCCGACCGGGTCGTCGTAGCGGGAGATCCGGCGCCAGTGCAGGTGCGCCTTGACGAACGCCTCCTGCACCGCGTCGGCGGCCAGCTCACGGCTCCCGCCGACGAGGGTCAAGGCCCGCACCAGCCGCCCGTAGTGGGCGCGGAACAGCGACTCGACCGTGTCGACGGTGACGATCTCGCGGAGCTCGCCGATGTCGCCGATGTCGCCGATGTCACTCACGGCGACGGTGGCGTGCTCCACCGTGGGGACACGACAGTCGGAGTTCCTGGGTTTGGGCTGGGGATACCGTTGCGAACATGGACGACATCGTCGATGTGGATCTCCTTGCGTTCGAGCAGCACTCTGGCGAGCGCCGCCGTGCCGTGGTGGACGGTGTACGGCACAGCCTGGCCACGGGATTCGTCTACACCAGCCACGATCTCTCCGAGGACCTGCTCGACAGCGCGTACGGCATGCTGCGCGACTTCTTCGGTCTCGACCAAGCAGTGAAGCAGAAGTTCTGCGCTCCCGACACCCACGGGCAGACGGGATATACCGGCCTGCTGGTCGAAACGGCTGCCTCGAGCGATGTCCCGGACTGGAAGGAGATGCTGAACTGGGGCAGGACGCTGCCCGTCGGACACCCGCTGCGCGACCGATATCCGCATCGCTACGGCCCCCAGGTCCTGCCCGAGGAGGTCGTCCCGGGCATCCGACGCGTCCTCACCACCTTCCACGAGTCGATCGAGGACCTGCAACGACGCTTCCTGCGGGTGATCGCGGAGGCGATCGGTTGCCACGAGTCGTTCTTCGACGAGATGACCCACGACGGCGCCACGCTCACCCGCGCGATCCGCTACCCACCGATGGTCGAGTCGCCGGGCGGCACGCACGTCTGGGCGGGCTCCCACGGCGACATCAACCTGATCACCGCACTGCCGCGGGCCACCGCCCCCGGGCTGCAGGTCAAGGTCGGCAACGGTTGGGTGGACGCCGTGGCTCCCGCGAACGGGGTGATCATCAACACCGGGATGATGCTCGAACGGCTCACCAACGGAGCCATTCCCACCGGCATCCACCGCGTCGTCGCTGCTCCTGGGTACGCGGGCGAGCGCTACAGCGTCGTCCAGTTCTGCCACCCGACACCGTGGACGCTGCTCGACCCGCTGCCCAGCTGCATCGATGACGAGCATCCACAACGGTTCTCCGGGATGGTCGCCGCGGACGCGCTGGACCTCGTCCTCTACGAGATCAACCTCGTCGAGAGCTCGCGCCGCGTCGGCTGAGCCCCGCGGGCGGCGCGCTCGCTAGCCTGCGCCCTCACATGACTGGGACCGGTGACGTTGCCGTCGTAGTCGACATCGGCGCCACGTAGGTGGCGGCCGGGCTGATGACGATGCACGGCGAGCTGATCGACCGTGAGCAGTCGCCGGTGGACCACGACCTGAACGCCAACGCGCTGTACGCCTCGCTGGACGTGATGGTGCAGTCACAGCTCGAACGCGCCAGAGGTCACCACGGGCTGCGCCCGGTCGCCGTCGGCATCGGCAGCGCGGGACCGCTCACCCGCAACGGTGAAGAGGTCTCGCCGCTGAACATCGCCGCGTGGCGCAAGTTCCCGCTCCGCAAGCGGATGGAGGAGTCGACCGGCCTTCCCGTCTACGCGGACCTGGACGCGAAGGCGCTCGCCCTCGCGGAGGGCTGGCTCGGCGCGGCGATCGGCAAGGACAACTTCCTGGCGATGGTGGTCTCGACCGGTGTCGGCGGCGGCATCGTCCTCAACGGGCAGCTGCTCGACGGAGCGACCGGCAACGCCGGCCACGTCGGCCACATCGTGGTCGAACCGAACGGTCGGCGTTGCGCCTGTGGATCGCGCGGCTGCCTGGAGGCGGAGGCGTCGGGCCCGTCGATCCTGGCGATCACCGGCCGTCCGCCGACCGAACCGACCTACGAGATCATGCAGCGCACCGGTCGGCTGGTCGGCACGGCCGTGGCGTCCGTGTGCAACCTGCTCGATCTCGACCTCGTCGTGGTCGGCGGGTCCGTCGCGCTCGGCTTCGGGGCGACGTTCTTCAACTCCGCGCAGGAGGCGCTGGCCGAGCACTCCACGCTGTCGTTCAGCAAGGGCGCGCGCATCACGCCCGCCCGCCTCGGCGACCGTGGGCCGCTGATCGGGGCCGGCGCTGTTGCCGTGAGGGGGATTCGCCGGGCCCATCGGCGGGCATCGTGAGGCGGAGCGCGGGACGTCCCGCGGGCGAACAGGGGAAGATCGATGACGAAGATCCGCAGCACCGATGCCTCGAACATCGATGATCGGCGCAGCTCGGGTGGCGGTGGCGGTGGCGGGCTGGGAGGGCTCGGTTCGGTCCTCGGTGGCGGTGGCCTGAAGGCCGGCGGCGGCCTGATCGGGGTGCTCGTCCTGCTCGCCGCGCTGTTCCTGCCGAAGATCCTCGGCGGGAACGCCACCCAGAGCGCCGTCGGCGGCGACGCCGCGCAGAGCGCGGACCAGGCCGACGGCACGTGCAGCAGCGACCTCGAGCAGATCGTCTGCGGCGCGGCGAACGACGTCAACGCCTTCTGGTCGACGGAGGTCCCGCAGGTCTTCGCCACGCAGTACCTGGCGGCGAAGACGACGTTCTTCAGTGGCGCGGTGTCGACGGCCTGCGGACAGGCGAGCTCGCAGACCGGGCCGTTCTACTGTCCGAACGACGAGCACGTCTACATCGACCTGCGGTTCATGCAGCAGCTCGAGGACCAGCTCGTCGGCACGACGAGCGACCTCGCCGAGCAGTACATCATCGCCCACGAGTACGGCCACCACGTGCAGCACCTGCTCGGCACGAGCGACGCGGTCAGCCAGCACGAGCAGCAGGACCAGCAGAACGGTCACCTCTACTCCGAGGCGCTCGAGCTGCAGGCGGACTGCTACGCGGGCGTCTGGATCCACAGCGCCAAGCAGCGCGGGCTGCTCGACACGGATCAAGAGGTGAGCGAGGCGTTCGACGCGGCCAACAGCGTCGGCGACGACTACATCCAGAGCCGAGGGGGTGGGCAGGTCGACCCCGACACGTTCACCCACGGCACGTCCGAGCAGCGCAAGCGTTGGCTGAACAGCGGGTTCACCTCCGGCGACCCGCGTCAGTGCGACGGCACGTTCGCGGAGATGGGCGTCTCCGTCTGACGTCCGGGCGTCGCGTCCGCAACGGGGTCGACGAGGCGGCCGGCGTGGACGTCCGTCGTGTTCGACGGCGTCACCGGGCTCGCCGTCGTCGCGGTTGGTCGGCTCGTCGGGCCTGAACCCGCGGCGGGATGCGGATCGCCGCCGAAGCGTCGATAGATCCGCTCCAGCGGACCCATCCCGACCAGCTGCTGCCACGCTGCCGCAGCGACGATCGCGACCACCCAGAAGATCCCGGTCATGACCCACGCGGTGTCCAACCCGGTCGGGCGGACCCATCCGAGGTCGTGCACGAGCAGGTTGTAGACGAGTGCGTGGAGCACGTAGATCGTCAAGGTGGTCCGTCCCGCCGCGGCCAGACCACGAGTGATCCGGAAGTTGCGCGTTGCTTCGGCGAGCGATCCGACGATCGCGAACGCAGCCACCGACGAGCCGACCGTGCCGAGCGTGTAGACGAGGCTGCGACTGTACGGACCGGTGCTCAGCATGATCGCCCGCAGCGGCGTCGTGGCGGCCGCGCCGTGGATCAGGTGGGAGAAGATCGCCAGCATCGTGCCGAAGAAGGCGAGCAGCAACCGTGTCTCGACGGCCAGCGGCAGCATCCGACCGAGGACCATCCCCAGGCACAGGAACGCGAGCCAGGGCAGCAACGGGTGGGTGCCGTTGACGAACGTGTCGAAGATCAGGCCGCGAGGGGAGTGGGGCGTCGGCTGGAACAGCCATGCGGTGCTGTGACCGCCGCCCTCGCGCGCGAACTTCCACCACTGCAGGAGCGTCGCCGCCACCGCCGCGACGAGACCGATGAGCACCAGCCAGCGCTTGCGCAACGTGAACAGCAGCGCGCCGGCGAGGAAGAACGCGCCGTAGAAGAACAGGATCGTGCCGTCCCAGATCCAGTTGAACATGTACCCGAACGCGTACAGGAGCAGTGCACGGCGGACGAGCTTCCAGCGGTCGTCGCTCCTCGCCACCC
>JAODBQ010000149.1 GCA_025464045.1 Ilumatobacteraceae bacterium | reverse complement strand
AGGTCGTCGAGCGCGACGTCGACGTCCTCCAGGTGCGACTGCCCGTCCGGACCCGTAAAGATGCGCACGACCTGCATCGCCCGACGGTAGCAACGCCCGCCACCCCGAACGTCGCTCGACCCCTGCTCCGCGGTGTCTCGGCCGCGCCCGCGGCGCGTCCCTCAGCCCGTGCCTGCCCATCCGGCCACTGCCCGTCCGAGTCGCAAGGCCGCAGTCCGAGTCGGAACGTCGTGCTCGGAGTCGTTGGAGCGGGCGCGAGTCGTTGGGTGGGTTTGTCTCGGCGGAGCGACTCGGGCCGCACGGTGCGACTCGGACTGGACCCCCGCCCCAACCCCAACGCCAACCCAACCCAAGCCAACCCAACGCCAACCGAACCGAACCCGACCCGACCCGACGCCAACCGAACCCAGCCGCAGCCGCACCGACCGCCGATTCAGGCGCCGTCGGCGCCGGTGACGCCGATGTCCTCGTCCCAGACCGTCGGTTGCTCCCTGATGAACAGGTCCATCAGCTGCTTGCACTCGGGCAGATCGAGGACGGTCACCTCCACGCCGTGGCTGCGCAACAGAGCCTCGGATCCGAGCAGCGTGTGGTTCTCGCCGATGACGACGCGACGGATGCCGTAGAGCAGCATCGCGCCACTGCACATCGGGCACGGCGACAGCGTCGTGTACATCGTCGCCCGGGCATAGGTCGCGGCCGACTGTCGCCCGGCGAGCTCGAGGGCGTTCATCTCGCCGTGGTGGATCGCACTGCCCGCCTGCACCCGGCGGTTCCGTCCGGCACCGAGCACTGCCCCGTCGACGACGAGCACCGCCCCGATCGGGATCCCGCCCTCGGCGAGGCCGATCCGTGCCTGCTCGATCGCGAGCTCCAGGAACGCCCGGTCATCCACAGCGGTCACCTCCGGTTCGAATCCGTCGGCCGCCGGCGCACGCCGTGGCCAGCATCCAAGGGCGAGACGGTAGTCGCCATCGCCGCCCACCATCGCCGCCCACCATCGCCACCCGGCCATCCGCCCCTCCGCTCCCCGCGCGTCGAGCCGCGGTGTGACAAGCGACAAGGCGAGGTGGCTTGCACTCCGCGGTGGCGTCTCCCATGATTGATTGAGTACTCACTCAGTCGGTGGGACGCCGAACGGTCGGCGCCGCCCGGGAATCGGAGATGTCGATGTTTGCTCGTCTGGGCGCGTTCTGTTATCGGCGTCGCGGCCGTGTGGTGATCGCCTGGGTCGTCGGCCTGATCGTGCTCGGGGCCGTCTCGAGCGGGGTCGGCAGCGCGTTCACCACCAAGTTCGGGCTCCCGAACGGCGTCGAGAGCAAGCGCGGCCTGGACATCCTCGACGCCCGGTTCGGTGGCGTCGGCGCCGGTCTGTCCGGCAACCTCGTGATCAAGGCCGACGCCGGCGTGACCGATCCGTCGGTGCAGGTGCCCGTGTCCGCGTTCTTGGACGAGGTCGCCAAGATCAGCGGCGTCGTCGACCTGCGCAGTCCGTACGCCACCGGCAACGAGGGACAGATCTCCTCGCAGGGCGCGGAGAGCGGCAAGATCGAGTACGCCTCCGTCGACCTGCCCGCCGACGCGTCGCAGACCGACGCGAAGACCGTCGCCGACGCGATCAGGAAGATCGCGCCCGACATCCCCGGTGTCCAGATCGAGTACGGCGGTCAGGCGTTCCAGAGCGTGAAGGCGCCGTCGTCGGAGCTGCTCGGCCTGGGCTTCGCGGTCGTGATCCTGATCCTCGCGTTCGGCTCGGTGCTCGCCACCGGTCTGCCGATCGGGACGGCTCTCGCCGGCATCGGCGTCGGCTCGGTGACGCTCGTGCTGCTCAGCAACGTCATCACGATGCCCGACTTCGCCACGACCATCGGCGTGATGATGGGCCTCGGCGTCGGCATCGACTACGCGCTGTTCATCGTCTCCCGATACCGAGAGCAGCTCCACCTCGGCCACGACGTCGAGGAGTCGATCTCCATCGCCCTCGACACCTCGGGCCGCGCCGTGGCCTTCGCCGGGATCACCGTGGTCATCTCGCTGCTCGGCATGCTCACCATGGGCGTGCAGTTCGTCAGCGGTCTCGGCATCGGTGCGGCCGTGGTCGTGGCGATCACGATGATCGCCTCGCTCACGCTGCTCCCGGCGCTGATCGGCTTCGCCGGTCGACGCACCGAGATCGCCCGCTGGCGAGGCCTCGTCGCCGCCGGTCTGGTCGCGATCTCGCTGCTCGGACTCGGTCTGCAGATCTCCCCGTTCCTCGTCGGGCTGCCGCTCGCCGCGGTGGTCCTGATCGGCAGCTTCGTGTACGCGCCGCTGCGCAAGGAAGTGCCGCACCGGGCGAAGAAGCCCACGCGCGAGACCTGGGCGTATCGCTGGAGCCGCGGCGTCCAGCACCACCCGTGGCGTGCCGTCGGCGCGGGCGTGGTGTTCCTCGGCGTGCTCGCGCTGCCGCTGTTCGGGCTGCGCCTCGGCTTCTCCGATCAGGGCAACGACCCGTCGGGCTCGACCACGCGCAAGGCCTACGACCTGCTCGCCGAGGGGTTCGGCCCGGGCTTCAACGGCACGTTCCTGCTCGTCGCCGAGCTTCCCGCCGGCACCACGCTCGCGTCGCTGGACAACATCACCACGGCGGTGCAGAACACGCCAGGGGTGCAGGCCATCAGCCCGGCACGGGGGAACGACCCGACCAACCCGACGGCCGCGATCTGGACGGTGATCCCGACGACCTCGCCACAGGACCAGCGCACCACGGATCTCGTCATGACCATCCGCGCCGAGCTCCCGAAGGTGACGGCCGGCTCGAACATCGACGTCGTCGTCACCGGCGCGGTGGCGACGCAGGTCGACTTCTCCGACTTCCTCTCCGGACGGCTGGTGATCTTCTTCGGCGCGGTGCTGACGTTGTCGTTCCTGCTGCTGCTCGCCGTGTTCCGCTCGCTGCTCGTGCCGATCAAGGCGGTGCTGATGAACCTGCTCTCGATCGGCGCCGCGTACGGCGTGATCGTGGCCGTGTTCCAGTGGGGCTGGCTGCACTCGCTGATCAGCATCGAGGCGGCACCGATCGAGCCGTTCGTGCCGATGATGCTCTTCGCGATCGTGTTCGGCCTGTCGATGGACTACGAGGTGTTCCTCGTCTCGCGCATCCATGAGCGCTGGACGCAGACACGCGACAGCGCCCGCGCGGTCGGCGACGGCCTGGCGCTGACGGGACGGGTCGTGACCGCCGCGGCGGCGATCATGGTCTGCGTGTTCTTGTCGTTCATGCTCGGTGAAGACCGCGTGATCAAGGAGTTCGGGCTGAGCCTCGCGAGCGCCGTCCTGCTGGACGCTCTGATCGTGCGCTGCCTGCTGCTGCCCGCGACCCTGCACCTGCTCGGACCGCTCACCTGGCGTCTGCCGGGATGGCTCGACCGGCTGCTGCCGCAGGTCAACATCGAGGGCACTCTGCAGGTGCTGCCGGCGGACGGCACCGCCGGGGCCGGCTCCTCCGCGTGCACACCGGCGGGCCGCAACGGCGAGGTCGCGAGAGAGGGAGCGGAGGCCTGAGCCGACGTCGCCGGCGGGC
>JAODBQ010000133.1 GCA_025464045.1 Ilumatobacteraceae bacterium | reverse complement strand
ACGACGCCGAGCAGCACGACCCCGACGAACGTGCCGAGAGGTGAGCCGCGGCCACCCGCGAGCGTGGCCCCCCCGAGCACGATGGCGGCGATCGCCTGCAGCGCGTACTGGCTGCCGACGCGGGGATCGCCCGCCGAGATCCGGGCCATGCCGATCAACCCGGCGAACCCGGCGAGGGTGCTGGAGATCACGAAGCACAACACCTTCGTGCGCGCCGTCGGGATGCCGGCCAGGTAGGCCGCCTCCTCGGCGGAACCGGATGCGTAGACGTTCCTGCCGAACCGTGTGTAGCGCATCACGAGAGCAGCGACGGCGGTGATGATCAGGAAGAACCAGACGGGCGTGCTGAGGCCGGCGATCTTGTGGCGGCCGAGCCAGTCGAAGTGGTCCCGAGCGGGCGTCGGCACGCTCTTGGAGATGCGCAGCGCGAGGGACGAGAACAGGCTCGCCCCACCGAGCGTGAGGATGAACGGCGGGATCCGCAGCCCGGCCACGAGCAGTCCCCAGATCAGGCCGACGCCCGCGCAGATGACGAGCACCAGGACCACGGCCCACATCTCCGAGCCGCCGTCCTTGATCCGCGTCGCCCCGATCACGCCGGCGAGCGCGGCGAGCGCGCCCACCGACAGGTCGAGCTGACCGTTGGCGATGAGGAACGTCTGTCCGATCGCGATGATCCCGAGGACGGCGACCTGCAGCAGGATGCTCTGGAAGTTGTCGAACGTGAGGAACCGCGGGTTCTTGTTGTTGGTGTACAACGAGATCACCGCGATCGCGACGAGCAGGGGCAGCACGTAGCGCACGCCCTCGGAGCGGGCGATGCGCTGGCCGAGCGACGCCGAGCCCATCGCCGGCATCGTCGGCACCGTCGGCACCGTCGGCACGACGCTGTCGCTCATGAGACGGCCTCGCGCGCTTCGATCGCCTGGCGCAGCTGCGCCGTCAGCTCGCTGCCCATCTCCACTTCGATCAGGCGGTGCTCGGTGGCGTCCGCTCCGGCGACCTCGCCGACGATCCGCCCGGAGCGCATCACCACGACCCGGTCGGCGACCTGCCCCACCTCCTGGAAGTCCGTGGAGCAGATCACGATCGCCGCGCCGGCGCGGGCGAGGCCGCGCAGCGCCTCGTAGATCTCGAACTTCGAGGAGATGTCGATGCCCGCAGTGGGTTCGTCGAAGATCAGCACGGTGGCGTCGACGCCGAGCCAGCGACCGATCATCACCTTCTGCTGGTTGCCGCCCGACAGCGTCTTCACCGCCACGTCGACGTGGGCGGTCTTGACGTTCGCGCGCGGGGCGAGCTCCAGCGCGCCGGATCGCACCGAGCGCGGGGTCATCACGAGGTTGCGTCCGACCGCTTGCCTGCCGAGCATGACGTTGTCGGCCACCGACTTGTCGAGCAACAGGCCCTGCCGCTTGCGATCGGCAGGGAGGAAGGCAACGCCGGCGTTGACCGCGCTCCGACGCGACGTCACCCGCCGGACGTGTGCGCCGTGGGCGACGGTGACCGTGCCGGAGTGGCGATGCGCGCCGGCGAGCACCCGCGCGAGCTCGGAGACGCCGGCGCCGATGCCGCCGGTGACGGCCACGATCTCTCCCGGCCGCACCGCGAGCGAGACGTCGTCGAGGCGCCGGGTGGCGACCCCGGCCGCCACGAGGCGCGGCTCGAGACCGGCGTAGACGCCTGCTGCCGAGCGGACCTGCTCGATCTGCCGGCCGAACATCGCCGTGACCACCGAGTCGGAATCGAACGTGGCGGCGGGCCCTTGGGCGACGACCTCGCCGTCGCGCAGCACGGTGACGTCGTCGGCCACCGCGAACACCTCGTCGAGGTGATGGGAGATGAACAGCACCGCCACCCCTGCGGTGCGCAGCTGGGAGATCACCCGGAACAGCGGCTCCACCTCGTGACGGCTGAGCGACGCGGTCGGCTCGTCCATGACGATCACGCGGGCCTCGAAGCTGACGGCGCGGGCGATCTCCAGCAGCTGCAACTGGGCGACGGTCAGGCTGCGTGCCGGACGGTCGACGTCGAGCTCGACGCCGAGCGCCTGCAGCCGTCGGCGGGCGACGCGGCGCGTCTCGCGCCAGTCGACGAACCCGAACCTCCCGGGGACCTTGTCGAGCACGACGTTCTCCGCCACCGTGAGATCGGCTGCGATCTGGCGCTCCTGGTAGATCGCGCGGATCCCGCGCGCCTGCAGCAGCCGCCGCGTCGCCGACCCGATCGGCTCACCGCCGACGGTCACCACGCCCTCGTCGGGCTGGTACGCGCCGGTGGCGATCTTGATCAGCGTCGACTTGCCCGCGCCGTTCTCGCCGACGAGCGCGTGGACGGTGCCCGGTCGGACGGCCATCGACACACCACGCAGCGCGCGGACGCCGGGGAACGTCTTGACGATCGACTCGAGGCCGAGTGCCGGGGCCGGCTCGGTGGACGTCATGTGCGCATCATCCGCGTGCCCGCACGACGTCGGCAACCGTCGGCATCACCTTCTCCCCGTAGGCGGCCAGGGTGTGGTCCTTGTCGTCGTGCTGCAGGTAGATCGCGAACTGGTCGACGCCCAGCTCCTTGAGCTGGTGCATCCGCTCGACGTGGTCCTCGATCGGGCCGACGATGCAGAACCGGTCGACGATCTCGTCCGGCACGAACTGGGTGTGCGTGTTGCCCGCCTGGCCGTGCTCGTTGTAGTCGTAGCCCTGCCGGTTCTTGATGTACTCGGTGAGCGCCGGCGGGACGGCGGACGTGTCGGTGCCATAGCGCTCGACGATGTCGGCGACGTGGTTGCCGACCATCCCGCCGAACCAGCGGCACTGCTCGCGACCGTGGGTGAGGCCGGCGTCCGTGCCGTCGGTGACGTACGCGGGTGCGGCGACGCAGATCGTCACGTCGTCGGGGTTGCGGCCGGCCGCGGCGGCCGCGCGGCGCACCGCGGCGATCGTCCACTCGGCGATCGACAGGTCGGCGAGCTGCAGGATGAACCCGTCGGCGACCTCGCCGGTGAGCTTCAACGCCTTCGGACCGTACGCCGCGACCCACACCTCGAGCTCGCTCCTGCTCGCCCACGGCAGGCGCAGCTCCGTGCCCTTGTAGTCGACGCTGCGGCCGTTGGCCAGCTCCCGGATCACGTGCACCGCGTCGCGCAGCGTGGCGAGCGTCGTCGGCGCGCCGTTGGTGACGCGCACCGCCGAGTCGCCGCGGCCGATGCCGCAGACGGTGCGGTTGCCGTACATCTCGTTCAGCGTCGCGTACGTGCTCGCGGTGACGGTCCAGTCGCGCGTGGCCGGGTTGGTGACCATCGGCCCGACGGTGACGTTGCGGGTCTCGTTGAGGATCTGGCTGTGGATGACGTACGGCTCCTCCCACAGGATGTGCGAGTCGAACGTCCACACGTAGTCGAAACCGTACGCCTCAGCCCGCTTGGCCAGGTCGATGACCCGCCGCGCGGGCGGCGTCGCCTGCAGCACCACTCCGAACTGCATCAGCGGCTCTGCGGGAAGCCGAGGTCGATGGTGCTGGTCGACGGGTCCGGCCAACGGCTCGTGACGACCTTGCTGCGGGTGTAGAAGTTGACCCCGTCGGGGCCGTACATGTGCGTGTCGCCGAACAAGCTGGCCTTCCAACCACCGAAGCTGTAGTAGCTGACCGGCACGGGGATCGGCACGTTGACGCCGACCATGCCGACCTGCACGTCGAACTGGAACTGGCGGGCCGCGCCACCGTCGCGCGTGAAGATCGCGGTGCCGTTGCCGAACGGGTTGTCGTTGATCAGCGCCAGCCCTTCGGCATACCCCGCCACCCGCGTCACGCTGAGCACCGGACCGAAGATCTCGTCGTCGTAGACCTTCATCCCCGGCTTGGCGTTGTCGATCAGCGACGGGTTGAGGAAGAAGCCGTGCTCCGGCGGACCGCGGCGACCATCGACGACGAGCGTCGCACCCTCGCCCTCGGCACCGGCGACGTACCCGGCAACCTTGTCGCGGTGCTCGCCGGTGATCAGCGGCCCCATCTCGTTGCCCTCCTCGCTCGCCGGTCCGACCTTGATCGAGGGGATGCGGTCCTTGATCTTGCCGACGAGCTCGTCGGCGATCGAGTCGGCGGCGAGCACGACCGAGATCGCCATGCACCGCTCCCCCGCCGATCCGTAGCCGGCGCTGACGCACGCGTCGGCGGCCATGTCGAGATCTGCGTCGGGCAGCACGAGCATGTGGTTCTTCGCCCCGCCGAGCGCCTGGACGCGCTTGCCGTTCTTCGTGCCCGTCTCGTAGATGTAGCGCGCGATCGGTGTCGAGCCGACGAAGCTCACCGCCTGCACGTCCGGGTTGGCGAGCAGTGCGTCGACGGCCTCCTTGTCGCCGTTGACGACGTTGAAGCAACCATCCGGCAGGCCCGCCTGCTTGAGCAGCTCGGCGAGGAACATCGACGCCGACGGATCCTTCTCGCTCGGCTTGAGCACGAACGTGTTGCCGCAGGCGAGGGCGTTGGCGAACATCCACATCGGGACCATCGACGGGAAGTTGAACGGCGTGATCCCGGCGACCACGCCGAGCGGCTGCTTGATCGAGTAGACGTCGATCCCCGTCGACGCCTGCTCGCTGTAGCCGCCCTTGAGGAGGTTCGGGATCCCACACGCGAACTCGACGTTCTCGAGCCCGCGGGCCACCTCGCCCAGTGCGTCCCCGAGCACCTTGCCGTGCTCGGCAGAGACGAGCGAGGCGATCTCCTTGCGGTTCGCGTCGATCAGCTCGCGCAGGTGGAACATCACCTCCGCCCGCCGCGACAGGTTCGTCGAACGCCACGCCGGGAACGCCGCCTTGGCGACCGCGACGACATCGTCGACCTCTGCCGCGGTCGCGAGATCCACAGCAGCGGCCTGCTCCCCTGTCGCCGGGTTCCAGATCACACCCGAACGCCCAGACGTCCCCGACACGACCTGCCCATTCACCCAATGCCCGATGCTGTTCATGTGCAACTCCTTCCTTTCTCCACAACTCGAGTAGTGCTCCGACGAGCGGACAGCGGCCGACTCCGATCCGTGCAAGCGAGGCGGACAGCCCCGAGGGCGTGGGAGCGCACGGAACGGAGGCGGCCGATCGGAGCGGACCGCACGAAGCGGAGGCGGCCCGCTCCAGGATTCACGCCGAGATCACACGAGGTATTGCGACAAGCCGCGCTTCACGTACTGCCCGTGCCCCTTGGTCCCGACGTACGCGTCGTTCTCGACGATCACCTTGCCGCGCGACAGCACGGTGTCGACCTTGCCGTCGATGACCCAGCCCTCCCACGCCGAGTAGTCCATGTTCATGTGGTGCTTGCGGCCGGGCTCGTCCATGCCGATGGTCGTCTTCGACGACGGGTCCCAGACGACGACGTCGGCATCGCTGCCGGGCGCGATGACCCCCTTCTTCGGGTACATCCCGAACATCCGCGCCGGTGAGGTGCAACACGTCTCGACCCAGCGCTCGAGCGAGAGCTCACCGGCGACGACACCTTGGTAGATCAGTTCCATCCGGTGCTCGACTCCGCCGATGCCGTTCGGGATCTGCGCGAAGTTGCCGATCCCGATCTCCTTCTGGTCCTTCATGCAGAACGGGCAGTGGTCGGTGGAGACGACCGCGAGCTCGTTCATCCGCAATCCCTTCCACAGGTCGGCCTGGTGCCCGTGGCCCATGCGGCCGATGTAGTCGGGATCGTGGTCCTTCGAGCGCACCGGGGTCGAGCACACCCACTTCGCGCCTTCGAAGCCGGGGCGGCCGAGCGTCTCCTCCAGCGTCAGCCAGAGGTACTGCGGGCAGGTCTCGGCGAAGACGTTGCGGCCTTCATGGCGCGCGGCCGCGACGTGGGCGAGCGCATCGCCGGCGGACATGTGCACGATGTACAGCGGCACGTTCCCCGCGACGTGGCTGAGCACGATCGCCCGGTGCGTCGCCTCGGCCTCCAGCGGCGAGGGCCGCGTGAGGCTGTGGAACCGCGGGTCGGTGTCGCCACGGGCCACCGCCTGCTGGACGAGCACGTCGATGGCGATGCCGTTCTCGGCGTGCATCATGATCATCGCCCCGATCTCGCCGGCTGTCTGCATCGCCCGCAGCAGCTGCCCGTCGTCGCTGTAGAGCACGCCCGGGTAGGCCATGAACAGCTTGAAGCTGGTGATGCCCTCGTGGTCGACGAGGTACCGCATGCTCTTCAACGACTGCTCGTCGACGCCGCCGATGATCTGGTGGAAGCCGTAGTCGATCGCGCAGTTCCCGTCGGCCTTGCGGTGCCAGCTGGCAAGGGCCTCCTGCACGTCGCCACCCGTGTTCTGCACGGCGAAGTCGACGATCGTGGTGACCCCGCCCCAGGCGGCGGCGGTGGTGCCGGTCTCGAACGTGTCGCTGGCGTAGGTGCCTCCGAACGGCATCTCCATGTGCGTGTGCACGTCGATGCCGCCAGGGATGACGTACTTGCCCGCGGCGTCGATCACCTTGTCGGCGCCCTGCTCCGCGCCGGCGAAGTACCCGGGCGCGCCGAGCGCGGTGACGACCTCGTCGGTGATCAGCACGTCCTGTGCGATGACCCCGGTCGTCGAGATGACCTTGCCGTTCTTGATGAGCGTGGTCGCCACCCTCAGTCCTCCGTTCCCGGTGTCAACCTCATCGGACCACCAACTCGTCGTACGCGTCCGGACGTCGATCGCGGTAGAAGGCCCAGCGGTCGCGGACGTGCTTGATCATGTCCAGGTCGAGGTCGCGCACGATCAGCTCGGGCTTGAACGCGTCGGCGACGTCGCCGACGAACTTGCCCTCGGGATCGACGAAGTAGCTCTGCCCGTAGAAGTCGTCGTCGCCGAGCTCCTCGACGCCGACGCGGTTGATCGCGCCGACGAAGTACATGTTGGCGACGGCCGCAGCAGGCTGCTCGAGGCGCCAGATGTACTCCGACAGGCCCCGCGAGGTGGCCGACGGGTTGAACACGATCTCGGCGCCGTTGAGCCCGAGCGCCCGCCAGCCCTCGGGGAAGTGGCGGTCGTAGCAGATGTACACGCCGACCTTGCCGACCGCGGTGTCGAACACGGGGTAGCCGCCGTTGCCGGGCTTGAAGTAGTACTTCTCCCAGAAGCCGTGCGTCTGGGGGATGTGCTGCTTGCGGAACTTGCCGAGGTACGTGCCGTCGGCATCGATGACCGCCGCGGTGTTGTAGTACGTGCCGGGCGTGGTGACCTCGTACATCGGCAGCACGATGACCATGCCGAGCTCCTTGGCGATCGCTGCGAAGCGCTGCGTGGTCGAACCCTCGGGGATGGCCTCGGTGTAGTCGTAGTACTGCGGGTCCTGCACCTGGCAGAAGTACGGCCCGTAGAACAGCTCCTGGAAGCAGATCACCTGGGCGCCCTCGGCCTTGGCGTCGTGGGCGGCCTGCTCGTGCTTGTCGAGCATGGCCTCCTTGCTGCCGGGCCAATCGGTCTGCAGCAACGCGGCTCTCACGGTTCGTGCCATCCGCCGATCGTAATGTGACACCGAGGGCCACACAATGAGAGCCTTGTGCCCGCACAAACGGTCACACTGCGTTGACAATGGGTGGGCGGGACACGGCCGCGAGACGGTACGACCCGTGCGGAGCCGTCCGGGAAGAGGAGCCGGCAGTCATGACGAGCAGCACGACAGCCGTTG
>JAODBQ010000114.1 GCA_025464045.1 Ilumatobacteraceae bacterium | reverse complement strand
TCAGACCTGCTTCGACGCCGTCAGCTTCCGCCCGCTCGGCGCCATCACGCAACCGCTCATCCCCTGGATCAACCGCCCGACCTACCAGCAGGTCGTCGAGATCGGGGGGCATCGGCCGCGCTGAGCGCGCGGCTGCGCTCGGGTCATTTCTCGCGTTTCGGCCTCAGAAATCCCGGCGGCAGCCCGGTAGAGTCACGCAGTGAGCGCCGACGCCCGTGCCGCCGGGCAGCCATCCGAAACGCCGCCGCGCAGCCGCGCGCTCAGTGCGAAGACGCTCGGGGTGCTCGCCGTGGTGGGCCTCGTCGTGGCGTTCTCGCTCAGCTCGACGCTTGTCAAGCGCGCGGAATCGCCTGGCGTGCTCGTTGCGTTCTGGAGGATGGTCACGGTCAGCGTGGTCTGGAACGTCGTGCTCTGGAGCACGGGCCGGCGGGTCACGATGCGTGACGTGCGCCAGGTGTTCGTACCGGGCGTCTTCTTCGGCTTGAACCTGGCGGTGTTCTTCGCCGGGGCCACGCACAACAGCGTCGCCAACGCCGCGCTGATCGGGTCGCTCGCCCCGTTCCTCATCGTGCCGATCGGCGCATGGCTGTTCGCCGAGTACATCCATCCGTATGCGCTCGCGTTCGCGGTGGTCGCGTTCGGCGGCGTCGCGGTTGTGCTGTTGAACGCGCCGCCCAACGGTGACGCCTCGCTGGAAGGAAACGTGTTCGGCGTCCTGGCGATGCTGCTGCTGGTCGGATACGTCGCCTCGACCAAGCACTTTCGCCGCGAGATGGATGTCACGACCTTCATGGCGGCGATCTGTCCGATCGCGGCCGTCACGGTGCTCCCGCTGGCCGTCGCTCACGGCGACGTGTTCGGGATGAGCGGTACCGGGTGGACCTACATGCTGATCCTCACGATCACCAGCGGGGTAGCGGCTCAGGGTCTGTTGGTGTTCGCCCAGAAGACGGTCCAGATCGGCACGATCGCGATTGCCCAGGTGGCCCAGCCCGCCCTGGCGGTCGTGTGGTCGCTCCTCGTGCTGGGCGAGGTCGTCAACCACCGGCAGGTCGCGGGCATCGCGGTCGTCAGCGCTGGGCTGCTCGTCTTCGTCCTGCTGAACCAGCGCGGAGACGCCTTGATCAAGCGAGCTGTCTGATCCAGCGCGCGTCGGTCCGGTCGCGCTCGGTGATGAAGTGCGAGGCGCTCTCCATCCGCCGGTCGGCGGCTTGGCACAGCTCCCCTGCTGTGCCAACGTCGCCCGCCTCGTGCGCGATGCGCGCGAGCGCGTCGAGAGCGAAGACCTCAACGGGGGCGTCGTCGTTGCTGCGAGCGCCCTCGAGGATCGTGACGAGTCGCTGGTCCGCGCCGGGGACATGCTCCTCCGCGTCGAGCGCCGCCAGCAGGCAGTCGCCGAGCGCGGCCTGCTCTCCGCCCCCGGCGTCGCGATGCCATGCCGCAGCCGCCAGGAGCGCCGTGCGCGCCGGCGCGACGTGCCCGAGCGCACGCAGGACGCGCCCGAGATGCACCCGGGCGAGCGCCGCCAGGCGTACATCACCGACCGCTTCGGCCTTCGCGATTGCCAGTTCCAGCGTTGCCGCCCCCGTGACGTATTCGCCGGCCTGGCACTGAGCTCGTCCGAGGCTGGAGACTTGGTAGGCCTCCGTCTGGAGGAAGCCGAGCCGGCCCGACGTCTCGGCTGCCCGACCGATGTCGCCGACCGCATCGTCGAATCGATGCTCGATCCGGGCCAGCTCGCCGAGCATGGCGTCACGACGAACCCGCAGCCAAGGGTCGTCGACCATGCGCAGTGAGTGCTGGACCTGGTCGCGGGCCTCGGCGGCGCGCATGCGGTCACCCGCTGAGATCGCGGCTCTGGAGGCAAACAGCGCGTTGGCGGCCTGATCCCACGGCCGGTCCAGACCGTCGTACAGCGCCTTGCTGCGAGCAGTGAGCTCCAGCGCCTGAGCCCATTCACCGTGATGTGACAGGACGTAGGCGAGGTAGTACCCGCAGCGCGCCTGGAGGTCCGCGTCGGCGATGGCGTCCGCCAGCTCGGAGGCGGCGGCCAGGTGCCGGCGAGCAGGATCGAGATGCCCGGTCGACGCTTCGATCCAGGCCGCGAGCAGCAGCGCACCGGCCCGGTCTGTGACCGGGGCCGTGTCGCCCGCGGCATCCAGCGCGGCCAGGATCCGTTGCGCGCCTCTGCTGTCGCCGAGGACGATCCACGCCCAGCCGAACCCGTTGACGATGTCGAGCGCGCGCAGCGGGTCGTTGTCTGCGCTCCAGACCAGTGCGGCGTCGATGTTGGCGCGCTCGGTGCGAGCGAAGGACAGATGCTCGGCCTGGCGAGCGCTGCGGACGCCTTCCGTGGACGATGCGGCTGCAGCGGCGAACCACGCGGCGTGACCGTCGAGGCCGCGGTCGATCAGCCCTTCGTCGGTCATCGCTTCCAGCGCGAAGGCACGGATGCTGTCGAGCAGCCGATAGCGGGGTGCCGACCCGCCGCCGTCGTCGTCGACGGTGACCAGCGAACGGCTGGCGAGCCGCCCGATCACGTCGACCGCTGCTGACCGCGGCACGTCGAGCACTTCGACGACGGACTCGACCGCCGGCAACGGCGCCCCGCCGGTGAACGTGGCCAGTGCCCACAAGCCTCGCTGGTCGTCGGGGAACAGCAGCTCATAGCTCCACCCGATCGTCGCTCGGAGGGCTCGGCGTCGCTCCGTCTTGCGACTCGTCGGGTCGCTCAACACACTGAAGCGGTCGTCGAGGCGGCGGGTGATCTCCTCGACCGACAGCGTCTTGGTTCGTGCCGCGGCGAGTTCGATCGCCAGCGGCAGGCCGTCGAGCGACCGGCACAGGTCGCGCACCTCCCCCAGGTGACCCTGCCGGGCAGCGCGGCGGGTGAACAGCTCGACGGCGTCGGCGAGCGAAAGCGGCGCCAGCTCGAACACCACCTCGCCGTCGATGTCGAGTGCGACCTGGCTCGTGCACAGGATCCGCAGCCCGGGGGCGGCGTCGAGGAGGCGCTCCGCCAGCGTCGCGGCCGCGTGCATGACGTGCTCGCAGTTGTCGAGGATCACCAGTCCGCCGGCGCTCCGCAGCCGCTCCAACAGCGCGGCCTCGCCGCCCGTGACGCTCAGCGCGGCGATCATCGTGTCGAGCACATCATCCGCCGTCTGCGCGGCTTCGAGCCGGGCCAGCCACACGCCGCCGGGCACACCCGACAGCGCGCGGCCGGTTGCGATGGCGACGGCCGTCTTCCCGATGCCCCCGGGTCCCACGACCTCGACAAGCCGCTTGACGTCGAGCAACTGGGACAGGACCGCGATCTCGTCGTTGCGTCCGACGAGCTCCGACGACAATGACGGCAGGTTCCCGGCCTCCGCGGCGCGGTCGGCAAGCTGGAGCGCCGGATCCTGGGTGAGGACCTGTTGTTCGATCTGCTTCAGCGCGGGCCCCGGGTCGAGGCCGAGCTCGTCGGCAAGGCGGGCGCGGACGCGCTGGTACGCGGCCAACGCGTCGGCCTGGCGGCCGCCGCGGTACAGCGCGGTGATCAGCAGCTCCCACAGCCCCTCCTGGTAGGGGTACGTCGCGACGGCGGCCTCCAATTCGCCGATCACGACCTCTCCAAGTTGGAGCCGGGCGGAGAACTGGGTCTCGATGAGCTGCGCACGCGCCTCTTCGAGCCGCGCCCGGTGCGGAGCGGCCCAATCGCCGGTCGAGTGCAGCACGTCTCCGCGGTAGCGCTCCAGCGCCGCCGCGCTCATCTCCACGGCGCCGCGACGATCCCCCGCATCGCGACGGCGCGCAGCGGTGGCGGCGTCGCGCAGCACGCAGAACGCGTCGACCACCGCCGGTTCGACCGCGAGCGTGTACCCACCGGCGCCACTGAGGATCACCGACGGATCGCCCAGCGCCCGCCGCAACCTGGCGACCTTCGACTGGAGCGTGTTGCGACGAGTGACGGCGCCGGCCCAGAGGTCATCGACGAGGCGCTCGGCCGGCACGAACTGCCCGGCCTCGACCGCAAGGCGCACCAGCAACTCCGAGGTCTTACCGCCCGGCACCGACAGGAGATGGCCGTCGCGTCTGACCTCGACGGGTCCCAGGACGCAGATCTGGAACACCACGCGAGTCTACGGCGGTGTCATCGCGGTGTCAGCGCCGCGTCAGTGCCGGCCGCGATGGTGGACCCATGCCGCCACCACCCCCAGGGCACCTGCTCCACCGACTCGTCGTCGGCGACGCCGCGGCGATCACGGCGATCGTCGAGGCGTCACGCACCAGCGACGATCCGCTGATCCTCGTCGCGGCGGCGCTGTTCGCCCCCGACGGCGACGGGCTCCTGGCCCGGGCCGAGGCCATCGCGGCGACCACC
>JAODBQ010000112.1 GCA_025464045.1 Ilumatobacteraceae bacterium | reverse complement strand
GACCCAGCGCATGGCTCGCGGTGGCGGGCGCCGGACCAGTGCCCGCCGAGATCCTCGCCGTCCTCGACGAGCTCGGCGTCGACGCCCGCGCCACGGTCGACGACTGGCCGAGCACGTCGGACCCTCCGTCGTCCGACGTCGACATCGGCAGGCCCGACGTCGACATCGGGGTCGTCGGCGTCGGCGTCGTCGGCGTCGACATCGACATCAGTGCCGTCGACACGGCGCCGGTCGAGATCGGCCCGGACGACGTGGCCTGCCTGACGTTCACCTCCGGCTCCACCGGGACGCCGAAGGCCGTCATCGGGCGCCACGGCTCGCTCACCCACTTCCTCCCGTGGCAGACGGAACGGTTCGGGATCACCTCGACGGACCGCTTCAGCATGCTGTCCGGCCTCGCCCACGACCCGCTGCAACGGGACATGTTCTGGCCGTTGTGGGTCGGCGCCACCCTCGTCGTCCCCGACCCGGAGGAGATCCCGACCCCCGGCTGGCTCGCCGAGTGGTTCCGGCGCGAGCAGATCACGGTCTCCCACCTGACCCCGGCCATGGGCCGGCTGTTCACCGAGCACGCCTACCCGGGCGCCGCTCGGCAGCTGCGCAAGGCGTTCTTCATCGGCGACGTGCTCCCGCGACGCGATGTCGAGCGCCTGCGCGAGGTCGCCCCCGGCGTCGAGGTCGTCAACCTCTACGGCACCACGGAGACCCAGCGTGCCAGCGCGCACCACGTCGTCGGCGACGACGACCTCGCCGGCCACGACGGCGCCGAGCCGCTGGAGATCCTCCCGCTCGGCACCGGGATCCCGGGCACGCAGGTCCTCGTCCGCTCGGCGAGCGGCTCGCCGGCCGGGTTCGGCGAGATCGGCGAGATCTGGGTCCGCAGCCACCACCTCGCCGCCGGCTACCTCGATCGACCCGAGGAGACGGCCGAACGGTTCCTCGACCTGGCGGCACCCGGTGGACCCGGGGGAGCCGCCGGTTCGGGCATGCCGGGGGACCGCGCGTACCGCACTGGTGACCGCGGTCGCTACCGGTGGGACGGCGCGGTGGAGCACCGCGGACGTGCCGACGGACAGGTCCAGCTGCGCGGCTTCAGGATCGAGACGGCCGAGGTCCGCGACTGGCTGCTCAGGCTCGACGACGTGGGCGACGCGGCGGTGGTCGTGCGCGACGACCTCGCCGCCGGTACCGGCGACCAACGTCTCGTCGCCTACGTGGTGCCGGCGACGCACCGCGACATCGACCCAGTGGCCCTGCGCACGTCGCTGCGCACCTCGCTGCCGACGAACATGGTCCCCAACGACATCGTCGTCCTCGAGCGGCTGCCGCTGACCCCGAACGGCAAGCTCGACCGCGCCGCGCTGCCGGCGCCCGACGGACGGTTGCCCCTCGGCGGCGGCCGGCCGTGCGACGAGGTCGAGGAGCGACTCGCCGGATGGTTCGGCCAGGTGCTCGGTCGGCACGATGTCGGGGTGCACGACAACTTCTTCGATCTCGGTGGCTACTCGCTGCTGGCGACCCGGCTCTTCGCGATCATCGAGTCGGAGACCGGGCGGCGGATCCCGGTGGCGACGCTGTTCCAGGCGCCGACGGTCGCGACCCTCGCCACGATCATCCGCAGCGGTGTCAGCGATGGCGGTTGGTCCTCGCTCGTGCCGATCCAGCCCGGCGGATCGCAGATCCCGTTCTTCTACGTCACGCCGTACATGATCAGCGTGCTGCAGCTGGCCCACCTCGCCGTAGAGCTCGGAGCGGATCAGCCGCTCTACGGCCTGCAGCCCCAGGGCCTCGACGGCAGCCTGGCGATCCACACCCGGATCGAGGAGATGGCGGCCCACTACATCGACGAGATGAAGTCCGTGCAGCCGCGGGGTCCGTACCGGATCGGTGGGCACTGCTCGGGTGCGTGGGTCGCGTTCGAGATCGCCCGCCAACTCGAGGCGGCAGACGACGAGATCGCCGCGATCGTGCTCGTCGACCAGGGGCCGCCCGCGATCCAACGTTCGATCCCGTCGCTGCCGCGGTACTTCGCCAGCCGGGCGCGCTTCTACCTCTCCGACCGGCGCCTCATGCCGGCGGTGCGGTGGCAGCTGAAGATCGTCGTCAACCGCCTGCTGATGCGCCGGATCGCGTCACGCGCGAACCGGTTCACGGAGGAGGTCAAGATCACCCACCGCCACGCGTACGGCAAGTACGCGGGCGGCACCGTCGACCACGACATCGTGCTGATCCGCAGCCAGGAGTCGATCGCCCTGCCCGACAAGACCTGGTACCTGCGGTGGGGCGAGATGACCACGGGCTCGATGCGGCACACGTGGTCCTCGGGGACGCACGCCAACCTGCTCGAACGGCCGTACGTGGAGATGCTCGCCGATCGGCTGCGGTGGGCGTTCGACCCCGGCGTGTCCGAGGCCGCCGACGTCTGACGGTCGGACGGGCCGCTGTGCCCCACCGCCGACCGCCCCAGTACGTTGAGTCGCGCATCCAACGATCGGGGGTCGTGACGTGAAGTTCGGTGTCTTCTACGAGTTGCAGTTGCCCAAGCCGTGGGCACGCGACGACGAGTACGAGCTGCTCACCCACGCGCTCGACCAGGTCGAGCTCGCCGACAAGCTCGGCTACGACTACGCGTGGGAGGTCGAGCACCACTTCCTCGAGGAGTACAGCCACTCCTCCGCGCCGGAGGTGTTCCTCGCCGCGGCCAGCCAGCGCACCACGCAGATCCGCCTCGGCCACGGCATCGTCCAGCTGCCGACCAACCACCCGGCACGCGTCGCCGAGCGGGTCAGCACGCTGGACCTGCTCAGCAACGGGCGCGTCGAGCTCGGCGTCGGCGAGGGCAGCAGCGTCACCGAGCTGCACCCGTTCGACCGCCGGTTCCGCGACAAGCGCGCGGTCTGGGAGGACGCGATGCGCTGCCTGCTGCCGATGTTCTGGGAGGAGGGTTGGGAGTACCACGGCGAGTACTTCGACTTCCCGCTGCGCAACGTCATCCCGAAGCCGCGCCAACAACCGCACCCACCGCTGTGGGTGGCGTGCAGCCAGCTCGACACGATCGAGATGGCCGGACGGCGGGGCATCGGCGCGCTCGGCTTCCAGTTCGTCAGCGCCGAGGCCGCCGTGGCCTGGGTCAACGCCTACTACAACTCGTTCGTCAAGCGCCTCGACCTGCTCGGGCCCTACAACACCAACCCGAACATCGCCATCGTCAGCCAGTTCATGTGCGCACCGACCGACGAGGAGGCGCGCGCCCGCGCCGACGGCAGCACGTTCTTCCAGTTCGCGCTGCGCTTCTACAACGAGCACGGCCCGGTCGTGCCGGGCACGACGAGCTTGTGGGACGAGTACCTGCACTGGAAGGCGACGGCGTCGGGCCAGCGGGCCCAGCACGGTGGGCTGATCGGTTCACCAGCGACGATCCGCGCCAAGCTGCACAAGTTCGCCGAGTCCAACGTCGATCAGGTGATCCTGCTCAACCAGGCCGGTCGCAACCGCCACGAGCACATCTGCGAGGCGCTGGAGCTGTTCGCCGCCGAGGTCATGCCCGAGTTCCACGCGATGGAGCCGGATCACCAGGAGTGGCGGCGCCAGGTGCTCGGCGGCGAGATCGACCTGCCCGAGATCGACACCCAGCCGTACAACTTCCTGACCAACCAGTCGCCGAAGGGAAAGGTCGGGGCAGTGCAGCCCGCCGAGGTCGACTGAGCGACGCGGTCCGATCCCGGCGCGCCGGCTGCATCCGGCCCAAGATCGGAATGATTCCCGGTTTTGCTCGCAATTGATCGCCGGCGCCCTCATACTTGATCCACATGGGCCTCCTTGCCAGCAGCCGGTCCGGATCGCGCGACAACTTCGTCGACCTCGACGTCCCGCTGTGGGCGTGGTTCGCACTGCTCGGCGTCATCGCGCTGATGCTCGCCGTCGACCTGTTCCGCCACCGCGACGACCACGAGCCGACTCCGAAGGAGGCGCTCAAGGAGAGCCTGGTCTGGGTCGCGTTCGGCCTCGCCTTCGCCGGCGTGGTGCTCGCCGCGTTCGGCGGCAAGGCGTTCACGGAGTACCTCTCCGGGTACGTCATCGAGAAGTCGTTGAGCGTCGACAACGTCTTCGTCTGGTCGATGCTGTTCGCGACGTTCGCGATCCCGCTGAAGTTCCAGCACCGCGTGCTGTTCTGGGGGATCTTCGGGGCCCTCGGGCTGCGGGCCGTGTTCATCTTCGCCGGCACCGCGTTGATCGCCCAGTTCTGGTGGGTCCTGCTCGTCTTCGGCGCCCTGTTGATCGTGACCGGTGCCAAGATCCTGCGCCACCGCAACGACGAGGGGCACGGCCCGTCCACCCGCGGCGTCGGTCTGCTCAGGCGGTTCATGCCGGTCAGCGACGAGTTCGACGGCCACAAGTTCGTCACCCGGATCAACGGCAAGCGCGCCGCCACGCCGCTGCTCGCCGCCCTCGTGGTCGTCGAGATCACCGACATCATCTTCGCCCTCGACTCCGTGCCGGCGATCCTCGCGGTGTCCAACGAGGCGTTCCTGGTGTTCGCGTCCAACGCGTTCGCGATCATGGGCCTGCGCGCGATGTACTTCCTCCTGGCCAACGCCAAGGAGAAGTTCCACCTGCTCAGCCACGCGCTCGGGATCATCCTCATCTACGTCGGGGTGAAGATGTCGATCTCGCACTGGGTGCACATCCCGACGCTGGTCTCCCTCGGCGTGATCGTCGTCCTGCTCGCGGCCGCGGTGTGGGCCAGCCTGAAGTGGCCCAAGGCCCCGGCGTCCCCGTCCCCGTCCGCGGCCCCGACCCAGGCCGCGGCCCCGGCCCAGGCCCACGGCTCCTCACCGGCGGTTCCGGCCCCTTCCGGTCATGACCCCGCCGAGCACCCCCCGGTCGGATGATGACCAGTTGGCTCACACCCTGACCCCGTTGTGGCGGGTGGTCAGGTCCAGGTGGCGAAGCCGGGGTCTTCCCAGATGCGGTTGGCGAGGTAGTCCTTGACGGCGGCGATGTAGGTCTCGGCGCCGGGGTCGTGCCAGCGTCCGGAGAACCACAGACCCACGCAACCCCACAGGTCACCCGCCGCGTACGCGCCGCCGAGCCAGGTCTCCTTGCCTTCGAAGCAGGACCGGCGGGCGCCGACGGCGACGTCGAGGTTGTACGCCGACGAGGTGGTCGCCGAGGGGAACGCGGCGGACCAGTACGGGTAGCGGACCTGCATCATCCCGATCGATTCCGGGCACTGCCCGGCAACACCATCGGCACCAACGGGATGACCCGGCACGCACCTGGTCGAGTCGG
>JAODBQ010000095.1 GCA_025464045.1 Ilumatobacteraceae bacterium | reverse complement strand
ACAGCCGGCGGAGCGGCGACGACGATGGCCCCAGCGACGACGGCCGCCGGCGGTGGTACCGCGAGCACACCGGGGAAGGCGGTCGCCGGCGATGGCTCGACGATCAAGGTCGGCTACCTCGGTCCGCAGTCGGGCGCGTTCGCCCCGACATTCGCCGCGGGGCTCATCGGCATCCAGACCTACATCAAGTACTGGAACGACCGTGGTGGCGTCAACGGCCATCAGCTCGACCTCGAGGTGTACGACACGCAGAGCAACTCCAGCACCGTCCTTGCCGCTGCCCGCAAGGCCGTCGGCGACGGGATGCAGGTGCTGATCAGCAACGATGTGTTCTTCGACACGGCCGCGCCGTACCTGACCGAGCAGAAGATGCCGGTGTTCGGCTTCGGCATCTCGATCGGCTTCTACGGTCCGAACACGCAGACGTTCTTCTCGCCGATGGGCAACTGGATCGGTTACCAGAGCAACGTCGGGATGAAGTACCTCGTCGATCAGGGCCACTCGAAGATCGCCGTGCTGGCCGATCCCAACCCGGGCAATGTCAACGCCGCGCATGCGATCGCCAAGGCGGTGCCTGGTGTCGGCGGTGAGCTCGTCTACTCGAACTTCGCCGTCGACGACACCAACTCGGCGGCCCTGCTCGCCGTCGCGCAGAAGGCCAAGGAGTCGGGGGCGCAGGCCGTCTACACCAACTTCTACGGCACCGCACCGGCCCAGCTGCAGGCCAACCTCAACCAGATCGGGGCCAACGCCGTCGTGCTCAACGGGTCGCTCGGGTTCTCACCCGCCATCCCGAAGCAGTTCGGCGACTCGGTCGAGGGGCTGACGACGGAGGTGTTCACCGCCACCTGGCTGAGCCCGACCATCCCGGGCGTGAAGCTCTACATGGACGCGATGACCCAGTACGCACCCGACAGCCTGGAGAACAACTCCGCGCTCACCGGGTGGGGGACGATGGACTTGTTCGGCGGGGCGATCGCGGCACTCGGCGCCACGGCGCCCACCAAGGAGAACATCGCCGCTGCCGCCAACACGCTGCAGAACTTCACCGCTGACGGGCTGCTGCAGCCCGTCTCGTTCCCGCAGATGCACGAGTCGATGGCGCCGTGCATGGGCTTCGGCCAGGTCAAGAAGGGGACGTGGACGCTCACCGCCGGAACGGCCGAAAACCCGTTCCTGTGCGGGACGCCGGTCTCCGCCAGCTGACCAACGAACACCGCGTACTCCCGGCACGGGTCGGTGCCGGGAGTACTCGATGACCACCACTGCTCACCGAGGAACCAGGAGGACAGCGATCCCGTGTCGTACATCTACCCAGGCATCGTGATCGGCGCGCTGTACGCGCTGCTGGGCGGCAGCCTGACGCTGACCTACAGCCTGACGGGCGTGATCAACCTCGCCGTCGGGGCGATGGCGTACGCGAGCGCGTACCTCTTCTACCACCTGGTCTCGGTGGACGGTTGGTCGTTGTGGCTCGCCGGCTCGACGTGCGTCGCGGCGTCGATCGCCGTGGGCTTCGTGCTGTGGGCCTTGATCTTCCGCAACCTCGAGAAGAAGAACCTCATCGTCCAACTCACCGCGACGATCGGTCTCGCGGTCGCGATCCCGGCGTTGATGCAGCTGCTCCTACCGTTGCAGCAGGTGTACCAGACACCGGGGATCTTGCCGAACGGCTTCCACACGTACTCATGGGGCTTCCTGAACACGACACGCAACCAGGTCGCGGCCGTCGTCGGCGCGGCGGTGTGCGTCGTCGCGCTCATCGTGCTGGTCGAGAAGTCGCGCTTCGGGCTGTCGGCCAGAGCAGTGGTCGACCGTCCCGCAATCGCCGAGGGCGTCGGGATCAACACGACCCGGCTCAGCGCGGTCACCTGGATGATCGCCTCGGCGATGACCGGCATCGCCGGGCTGCTGCTCAACCCGCTCATCCAGCTCGATGCCGCGCAATACACGACGCTGTCGGTCGCCGCGCTCAGCGTCGCGTTGGTCGGACGCTTCCGCTCGCTCGGCGTGACCGCACTCGCCGGCGTGGCGCTGGGCATCGTCTCGTCGCTCATGACCGGCTACGCCCCGGTCGGCAGCGTCATCGGCAGCGGGATGGTCCCCGCGCTGCCGTTCTTCCTGCTGTTGATCCTGCTCATCGTCGGCCGGTCGCTCGGCGGGACGAGACGCGACTCGGCTGCCGATGCATCGCGCCTGTCGCCCGAGGAGCTGCAGCCACGCCGGCTGACGTCGCAGCAACGCTGGGTCCGCCGCGGCATCCTCATCACCGTCGCGCTGGCGATGACATGGGTGGCGATGTTCGTCTTCGACGAGTACTGGACCGGCGTGTTCGCGGCCGGGATCTCCTTCGCCGTCATCTTCCTCGGCTTCACGGTGTCGACCGGTGAGGGTGGGATCCTGTGCCTCGGGCAGGCCGGGTTCGCGGCAGCGGGCGCGTTCGTCGCCGGACGTCTGGCCACGGAGGCGAACCTCCCGTTGTTCGCCGCCGCCGTCGTCGGTGTCGCCGCGGCCATGGTCTGCGGGATCGTCATCGGGCTGCTGGGCACCCGCCTCGACCAGGTCGGCTTCGCGCTCGTCACCCTGTCGTTCGCGCTGTTCTGCGAGAAGTTCATGTTCAACGTGCAGACCGTCGTGCCGCTCGCCGGCGTGCTGTATCCGGAGTTCCACATCGGCGGGCTGCGCGGCACGCAGAGCTCGATCCTGCTCGGCGTCGTCGTGTTCGCGCTCGTCGCCGGGTTGCTGACATTCGCCAAACGAGGCCGCTTCGGTCGATTGTGCGCGGCCGTGCGCGGCAACCCAGTCGCCGGCGAGAGCATCGGCATCAACATCAAGGGTGCCCGCGTCGGCATCATCGCGATCGGCTCGGCGATCGGTGGGCTCGGCGGTGTGCTGCTCGGGATCGAGCAGGGTGCCATCGGCATCTCCGACTTCACGCTGCTCATCGGGTTGGTCTGGCTGGCCGTCGTCGTCACCGTCGGCGTGCGCGGCTACCAAGGCGCGCTCGTCGCCGGCCTGATGTTCACGATCTTCCCGGCGCTGTTCCAGTACGTGCACGTCTCCCAGCTGGGCCAACTGCCGACGGTGCTGTTCGGCCTCGGCGCGATCGGCCTGGCGCGCGAGCCGCGTGGCTTCCTCTACGAGACGAAGATGCGCTTCCGCAGCAAGCGCGCCGCAGCCAAACCTCCCGCAGAGCTGGTCGCCGCCGCAACGGCCCCGGTGGCGGCCGAGCCCATCAGAGTTCCGCTGGAAGGGGCCGGCCGATGAGCCCGCCGGCGATGGCACTGCACGAGGTAACGGTCCGCTTCGGTGGACTCACCGCCTTGCGCGAAGTGTCGATGGAGGCGGCGCCGGGGGAGATCCTCGGTCTCATCGGACCGAACGGGTCGGGCAAGACCACGCTGCTCAACGTCGTCACCGGACTGGTTCGTCCGGTCAGCGGCGACGTACGCCTCGGCGACCGCTCGTGTCGGCGGATGAGCGTCCACCGCCGGGTCCGTCTCGGTCTGGCCCGAACCTTCCAACGCGCCTCGCTGTTCGCCGACCTGACGATCAGCGAGCACCTGACCCTGGCGCGCGAGGCCAAGCATCCGCTGCTGCGCGGGCGTGGTCGGGCTGACACGCAGGTTGCCGACTTCGATGCCGAAGCGATGTTGCGCGGCGCTCCCTGGGAGCTGGACCTCGACCGGCTGGTGGGCACGTTGTCGTTGGGCGGCACCCGTGCCGTGGAGCTGGCCATGACACTCCTCGTGCCGCCGCGCATCGTGCTGCTCGACGAGCCGCTGTCGGGACTCGATCCCGTCGAGCGCGACGCGTTCGCGGCGACACTTGTCCAGGTTCGCGAGCGTCTCGGCGTCACCGTCGTGCTGGTCGAGCACGACGTCGAGTCCGTCGTGCGTCTCGCCGACCGCCTCGTCGTGCTCGACTTCGGCGTCAAGCTCGCCGACGGGCCGACCTCGGAGGTCGTGACCAACACGAAGGTCCGTGAGGCCTACTTCGGCAGTGGGGAGCTGGTGTGACGCAGACAGCGGAGCAAGACGAGGTCGCGTTCGTCGCGGCCGATCTGCAGTTGACGAACGTGGCTCATTCG
>JAODBQ010000082.1 GCA_025464045.1 Ilumatobacteraceae bacterium | reverse complement strand
CTTCCTCGCCGACGTCATGACGGGCGTGCCGTCGATCGTGATGGGCCTCTTCGTGTACACGGTGTGGGTCCTGCGGTACGGCCAATCGGCGTTCGCCGGCGCGCTGGCGCTGGCGTGCCTGATGCTGCCGGTCGTGATCCGCTCGACCGAGGAGATGTTGCGGCTCGTGCCCGAGCACCTGCGCGAGGCGAGCTACGCGCTCGGCACGCGCAAGAGCCGCACGATCCTGTCCGTCGTGCTGCCGACCGCCCTGCCGGGCGTCGTCAGCGGCTCGCTGCTCGCCGTGGCTCGTGCCGCGGGCGAGACCGCGCCGCTGATCTTCACCATCGGCGCGATCACGAAGGCCAACCCGAACGTCTTCTCCGGTCCCAACACGACGTTGTCCCGACAGATCTTCAGCAACGCCCTGTCGCCCCTGGCAGGGCCCCAGGAGCGGGCGTGGGGTGCGGCGTTCACGCTCGTCGCGCTGACGTTCCTGCTCACCGTGATCGCCCGCGTGGTCACGTCCATCTACCGTAGGAGGCGAGGATGAGCGAGATCAGACTCTCCAACCGGCACACTGCCTGCGAGTCGAACGATCAGCCGACCACGGAGGTCGAAGTGAACCTGTCAGAAGTGACCACCGAGACTCGTGAGCCGGTGCAGGTCGGGCCGGCGATCTTCGACCTGCAGGCCCTCGAGGTCCACTACGGCAGCTTCCGCGCGGTCCGCGAGGTGACGATGGGGATCCGACCCAACGAGATCACCGCGTTCATCGGTCCGTCCGGCTGCGGCAAGACCACGGTCCTGCGCTGCCTGAACCGGATGAACGACGTCATCCCGAGCGCCCGCGTCGGCGGGTTGGTGCGCTACCACGGCATCGATCTGTACGGCCCGGACGTCTCGGCCACCGAGGTCCGCCGTCGCGTCGGCATGGTGTTCCAGCGCCCGAACCCGTTCCCGAAGAGCATCTACGACAACGTGGCGTACGGTCCGAAGGTGAACGGCGTGCGCGGCAAGGCGAAGCTCGACGAGATCGTCGAGCGTTCGTTGCGCGGCGCCGCGCTGTGGGACGAGGTCAAGAGCCGGCTGAAGTCGTCGGCGCTCGGCATGTCCGGCGGGCAGCAGCAGCGGCTGTGCATCGCGCGGGCGATCGCCGTCGAGCCCGAGGTGATCCTGATGGACGAGCCGTGCTCGGCCCTCGACCCGATCGCGACCGCGAAGATCGAGGACCTGATGCAGGAGATCAAGTCCCAGTTCACGATCGTGATCGTCACCCACAACATGCAGCAGGCGGCGCGCGTCAGCGACCGCGTCGCGTTCTTCACGACCGAGGTCAACGAGGTCAGCGACCGGCGCACGGGCGTGCTCGTCGAGGTCGGCAACACGGCGAAGATGTTCTCCAACCCCGGTGACTCACGTACCGAGGCATACATCACGGGTCGGTTCGGCTGATGTCGGAACTGCGCAAGGGCTTCCACCAGGACATCGACACGGCGCGCGAGGAGCTCGTGCACCTCGCGGCCAGCGTCACCGAGCTGATCCCGCGCGCCACGGCGGTGCTGCTGGACGGCGACCTGGAGGGCGCGGACTACCTGATCCGCGGGGACGACGAGATCGATGCCCGGTCGCTCGACCTCGAGGAGCTGTGCTACCGGATCATCGCCCTGCAGGCTCCGGTCGCCACCGACCTGCGCCAGGTCGTCGCCCTGCTGCGGATGGTCGCCGACATCGAGCGTTCGGCCGACCTGGCGACGAACATCTGCAAGGCCGCGCGGCGGATCTACGGCCACGAGCTGGACCCCAAGCTGCGCGGCATCATCACCGCGATGGGCAGTCAGGCCGAGCAGCTGTACAACGAGGCGATCGACGCGTTCGTCACCAACGACGCCGCCAAGGCGGCGGCCATCGACGACATGGACTCGTACCTCGACAGCCTGCAGAAGCAGTTCGTGCAGGCGATCTTCGAGAGCCACGCCGCTGGACGGATCGACCTCCAGGTGGCCGTGCAGCTGGCGATGGTGGCGAGGTTCTACGAGCGCATCGGCGACCACGCGGTGAACATCGGCGAGCGGACGCGGTTCATCATCACCGGGTGGATGCCCGAGCACAAGGGTGCCGATCGGTACCGTCAGCGGGCCAACGGCACTGGTGAGCCCCCAGTGGAGCGATGACGTGTCCATGTTCCGCGGGGGTCAGCGCGCCGCGCAGCTGGTCCAGCTCGAGCGCGATCGCGCGGCGCGTGACCGCGACGTCGCCGAAGCCGAGCGGCACCGCCTGCGCACCGCGCTCGACGCCCTCGGCACGGGTGTGGTCCTCGCCGACAGCAACGGCGTGCTGCAGGTCCGCAACGAGGCGGCGACGCGGTTCAGCGGCCACGAGGCGATCCTCGTGAAGTCGGCCGTGGACGCGCTGCTGCGCACGGCCTCCAAGGGCCAGCCGGCGACCCGCACCGTCGAGTTCGCCGGACCGCCGCGGCGCGTGCTGGTGGTGCACGCGTCGCCGCTGGCGGACGGCTTCGCGCTGGCGACCATCGAGGACGTCAGCGAGCGGGTCCGCCTCGACGCGGTGCGCACCGACTTCGTCGCCAACATCAGCCACGAGCTGAAGACGCCCGTCGGTGCTCTGGCGGTGCTCGCCGAGGCCGCCGCCGACAGCGGCGAGCCGGACATCATGCGCCGCCTCGCCGGCAGGATGGTCGACGAGGCCCACCGCGCGGCGCGGACGATCGACGACCTGCTCGAGCTGTCGCGCATCGAGCTCGGGGGGCAGGCCGTGCAGGAGGTCGTCGACGTGCACGGCGTGCTGCTCGAGGCCACCGAGCGGGCGCGGACGATGGCGGTGCAACAGGGCATCTCGGTGATCGTCGGGTCCGTCGGCCACGCCACGAAGGCGGTCGGCGACAGCCGCCAGCTCGTCTCGGCGATGGCGAACATGATCGACAACGCGGTGAAGTACAGCGACGAGGGCAGCATCGTCACCGTCAGCGCTGCCGAGCACGACGGCTGGGTGGACCTCGCCGTCGAGGACCACGGTGTGGGCATCCCGGCGCGCGACCTCGACCGGGTGTTCGAGCGCTTCTACCGCGTCGATCAGGCGCGCAGCCGGACGACCGGCGGCACCGGCCTCGGTCTCGCGATCGTCCGCCACGTCGCCACCAACCACGGCGGCGACGTGCTCGTGCGCTCCGAGGAGGGCGTCGGCTCGACGTTCACGCTGCGGGTTCCCTCCGCCGGTCATCCGGTGCCCGCTGCTCGCGACGTCACGCCAGGTGTCGACCCGGCGGTCGTGTTCGACGTCGCGGAGGGGGCCACGTGATGCAGCAGCCGATGGTGCTGGTGGTGGAGGACGAGGCGAGCTTCGTCGAGGCGCTCACGGTCGGGCTCGGTCGCGAGGGCTTCCGAGTCGCCGTGGCGGTCGACGGGGTCGAGGCCCTGGAGCGCTTCGACATCGTCAAGCCCGACGTGGTGCTGCTCGACGTGATGCTGCCCAAGATCAGCGGGATCGACGTGTGTCGCGAACTGCGCAAGCGCAGCCAGGTGCCGATCATCATGGTCACCGCGAAGAGCGCCGAGATCGACACCGTGGTCGGCCTCGAGGTCGGCGCGGACGACTACGTCACCAAGCCGTACCGGATCCGCGAGCTCGTCGCCAGGATGCGCGCGGTGATGCGCCGCACGTCACCCGACAACGGGACGGGCAGCGAGCTGTCGGTCGGCTCGATCACCGTCGGCGACGTGGCGCTGGATCCCGACGAGCACCGGGTCACGATCGGCGGCGCGGAGGTCGCCCTGCCGTTGAAGGAGTTCGAACTGCTCCACCTGCTGCTCGCCAACGCCGGGCGGGTCCTGCCGCGCGAGACGCTGATCGACCGGGTCTGGGGCAGTGACTACGTCGGCGACACGAAGACCCTCGACGTGCACGTGAAGCGGCTGCGGGCCAAGATCGAACCGGACCCCACGGTGCCGGAGCGGATCGTCACCATCCGCGGCCTCGGCTACAAGTACGAACGCCCCCGCTGACGCGCGGTCGCCGTCGACGTCGCCCGTCCCCCCGCCCCACCGCCACACACGTCCAACTGGTCATCATCCGACCGCGCACTGCCCGGTCCGATGATGAACGGTTGGCTTCGCTGGCGGCGGCGCGGCGGGCACGTGAGGCTCACGCTCGGGATGTCGGCGGAATCGTACGATGCTCGGGTGAGCGACGAGCGGCTGCGGGCCGACGCGGTGTACCGGCCGGGTGATCGGCCCTCGCCACGCGCCGGTGCGCGACGCCCTGG
>JAODBQ010000066.1 GCA_025464045.1 Ilumatobacteraceae bacterium | reverse complement strand
CATACACCTCGACGGCGCCGTCGATGCGATCGGTGCGGGCGTGCTCGCGGGCGAGCGCGACGTCGAGGGGGCAGGTCAGCTTGACGACGTATGGCTCGATGACACTTAGCGCATGGTGGGCGATGTCGGCGACCCCTTGTTCCCAAATGACGTCTTCGATGACCACGTTGTTGCCGGTCTGCGCCATCGCCACCGCTGCGTGGTACGTGCCGTCAAGGATCCGCAGCGCTCGGGCCCCTGCGTGGGGGCGACCGAGGACGCGCCGTTCCGAGGTTGGTATGGACCAGCCCGGCCACTCGTCGTCGACCGGCTCGTCTCGACGTACGAGCTGGTCGGCGGGGATCACGGCGAGGAGGTGGAAGTCGCCCGTCAGAATCCACGAATCGTCGACGCCGCCGGCGCGTTTACTGCAGCAGATCGACCGGCGCCGGGTCGACCCCCGGGGGATCGTCGTGATGCGCGATGTCCTGGGCTGACAGGGGATCAGCGCCCGAGACGAGCGCGATGACCTCGTGGGCGGCACCGTCTCACGAGCAGGCCGCGTCGACCCGCCCGGTACGTCTTGTTCACGGCACCCCACGAGCCCGCCGATGCGAGCCACTGTCGGAAACCGTGGGCCCGCTAGCCGGCCCCGTGCCGCGCGCCCAGGTCGCGACGGATCGTCGCCGGGTCGGCTGTATCGGTTGTCCCGGGATGGAGTCGTTGTGCCGCGGGGTTGGCGTGGCCAGCCATGAATGGGCGGGTCGGCACCGGAAGTGGTGTGGTCGAGGCAACTGTGTTGAGCCGATGATTCGGTCACGCCGGCCGGCACGGTGCGGTGGCGGTCGACAGGGATCAGCGATGAGTTGATGAGCGCGTTCGCATCCGACGAGACGCGAACGGACCCGGCGCGGGTTCGGCGGTCGCCGCGACAGGGGGCGTCGAACCCGTAGCGCAGGGCTGCTCGTCGTGGCGCTGGAGCCGATCGTCTCCGAAGGCGTCCGGCGAGAACGTCGTGCGGGTCGCGATGTTGCGGCCCGCGGCAACGATCGAGTGATCATCGGCCGGTTGCTGCGGTTGGCGGCGGGCGACACGGTCGTGGCCGCGGTGTGGACGTCAGTCGTCGTGCTCGTGGTGCTCGGGTGCTGGGCTGAGTACCCCGTACAGGCCGTCGGTCTCCTCGTTGGGGCCGGCGGTGAACAGCACGCTGTCGGCACCGCCGCTGGTCGTGTCGCCGGCCATCAACGCCCACAGACCGTCGATCACCAGCGCGTGCTCGTGGTCGTCACGCACGGTGCCGTCATGTCGGCCGGTCCGTGGGTCGAACATCTCGATCCGCCCGTCGCCGAACTGGCCGACGAGCAGCGCACCCGCGTTCCTGCCCCAGCTCGCCGGTGCGTACGCGAGGCCCCACGGGGCGTTCAGCGAGCTGTCGCGGAACTTGTGGACGAACTGCCCGGTGGCGGTGAACTCGGCAACCAGGCCGAGCCCCCGACCGGCGATCTCGTCACCGGTGGTCGGATTCCGCTTCGCATACGCGACGAACACGTGATCAACACCGGCGCGGTCGCGCAGCACCTGAACGTTGAACGGGGCGAACCCGGCCGGCAGACCGCGAACGCGGAAGGCGTGCGGCCAGTCGACTGGGTTCCACGCTCCGTCCCAGACATCGATCTTGCCGTTGGCGAAATCGGCACCGAGCAGCCACGATGATCCTCCGACAGTGATCTCGGCGAGACCCTTGAGGTTGCCGTTCGGTGCCGTCGCCATCGACTGGGCGGTGGTGCCGACAGCCTGGTTCCAGGCGAAGACCTGACCCTGCTCGGTCGCGAAGATGAACAACGCCGGGTTGCCGGCGACCGGGAACTCAGCCGACGAGTTGGCGACCTGTCCGGTGGGATCACCACCGATCGTCACGGTCAACGGGATCTTGGCGACGCCCGCAGCGTTGGCGCCCGTGCCGCCCTTGTAGAGCGTCGATGTGTCGCTGTGGTTGTTCGACACCCACACCGGCGAGGTGGGGAACTTCGACATCCCCCACGCGTTGACAAGCGCCGGATCGACGATGGCGGCTCCGAAGCCGTCGCGGTTCGCGACCAGGTTGCTCTGTGTGACGCTGATCTTCGATTCGCCGTCGTCGGCTCGAGCCGGCACCGCGACCGCAAGAGCCGCACACGAGGCCACCGCAGCCGCCCCGACGCGCCACCCCCTACGCCGTGACCTGCCCTCGCGCCTCGCTCTGATGTGATCCATCAGTACCCTCCCTCGTCATGCGGTCGTGACAGCCGCGCCCCCCAGATCTGTACGAATCTCGACCCGAACGGGATTGCCGGGCAAGCGATCGAGTTGCAGCGCGTTCGCTCAACCAAGACGTGCGTGCACACGCGCCGTGCGAACGTCGCTGGTTCTCTGCCCAGATCCACCGACGGGCACGCGCAGCGGGCACATCGGAGATGCGACGATCAACTCCCGGGTAGGAGGGACCTCGCCGCACCGAGACATCGATTGACGCTCGGTACGCTGACGTGGGCGAAAGGGCTGCGGCGGATTGCTCCCGTCCGCAACCTCGACGTGGCCGTCGCGCACTACCATCGCCTAGGGCTTCGACGTGCGGCAGTACGAGGGCCGCGGGTATCCCTACGCCACCCGAGGCGGTGTGAGATTCATCTCGGGCTCCTGCCTCAGGGCGTCGCTGGGACCGAGGCAGCACACGCCCATCCGTGGTTTGCGGACGCAGACGGCCTCGCCAGGACGGCGCGTACGACTGGCGTTGACGTCGGGCCGCCCGAGGACACCGCGTGGGAACAACGCGAGAGCGTGCTCATCGACCTCGACGGCAACCTAATCAGGTTCGGCTCCGTTTCGAGCGCGGCGCTGCCGACATCGCGCGGGATCCGCGACCCGGCGTTCTCGGACGCTGCAACGGCGCGCGCCGAGGCGCGATTCTGGGACACCCTCGTTCAGGTCAGGTCGTTCTTGGACTGTCGGCTCACCGATTCGTGGCGTCAGAGGACGTTGTTCCGTTGGCCGTGCTCCGGAGACGGGCCTGCTTGTGGATGGCGGCCACGGCGAGCGAGCAAGAAGGGTCAGGCCGTGACCGAGACAACGGAATGGATCGAGTACGACGTCGACGAACTGCGAGAACTCGTCAGGCGGATGGTCGCGAACTGGAACGTGCTGCAGGCGCTCACCAGCTCCGGCGACATCGATCCGTTCGCCAGCAACTCCTCATGAGCGTGCGAGCGGCTCGCCTTGTCCGCGCCGGGGTTTGCATTGCCTGAGGTGGTGCAGAGACGACGGTGTTCTGAGCGCACTAGAACGGAGTCCTTGATACGGCAGGTACCCCCTACGAGCACGACGCTGCGGCCATTCTGAACGGACCTCACGGTGTTCGCAGTCAGCCCCGGATGCGCGCGGCGCGACACCCTGCTCAAAATCGTCCGAGCTGCTACCGGGCGATGGAGGACGCGTCGGACCGACGCCGCCCGATGGGGCTATCGGGCTGATGGTTGGTCGCGATCACCGGCTTGGGTTCGTGCTCTGGGTCCAGGTAGCTCTGCGCCGGGCGAGGGCGTGGAGGTCGTCGACCTGGCTTTGGCTGGTTGTGACGGGCAGTGACCGTAGCCAGGCGAGCAGCCGTCGCTTGGTGGTGATGTGGATCTCCTCGGGCATCTGCTTGATCGTGAGCTCGTCGAGGCCGACGAACACGATCGCAGCAGCGACGGCGACCGGTTGGCCGGAGGCGGCGCTGAGGAGTTGCATGCTGCGTCGGGCTTCGAATCGGGAGTTTCGAAGGTAGTCGGTCTTGTGGCCGTTGACCATCACGACCCGCTCGGCGATCCATGCCTTGCCACGCGGGTGATGCTTGACGTTGAGCGTGAGCACGCCGGGTGGTCCGATCACGACGTGGTCGATATCGCTGCCGTTGTCGCCCACCTCCACGGAGTGGAGCACCCGCCACTCCGTGTCGAGTTTGGCCAGTTCTCGTCCGACCTGTTCTTCACCGTGAGCGCCGACGCGCCAATTGCGTTCTTCAGTCTTGACACCCAGCACTCGCGCGACCAGGTTGACCACCGGTGCTCGAGCGTTGACCTCGTTGCGTTTCGCTCGGGCCGCTGCTCCTGCCACGGTCGCAGCGAGGTCCAGATCATTGTTCACGTCCAACGAGAGCCCCGTTCGCTCCGTCAGCTCGGGCGCTGGATCCTGATGATCCGGTGAGGTCGATTCGGTGTTGGACGCCGCCAGGGGTTGCTCGATGGTCGTGGACCATCGGCGCAGGCAATCGCGCAGTTCTGGCTCCCACTCGGATGCCTGGGCGACGACGGTCCCGGAGACGAGGTCGACGTAGCCGACATCGGAGCCGTCGCGTGTCTTCAGGTACACCCGGTCCTTGCCGTACCGTCGCCAACGCGTCTCGACAAGCTCCGCCACAGCTACCTCATCGGCTCAGTAGACGTCAATCTGGAGTCGAGGATCGGGCGCCACCGGCTGCTCCTGCCCCTGTCGGTCAGAAACGCTGGGTAGCGCCTACGCCCGACCCTGAACCAGCCATCGACGGATCCGCGACCCGGCGGTCGAGGACGCGTGTCGCACGCCGATCGGACGGGTTATTCGGACAGGCTCGATCCGACAAATTCGCGCACCGGTAAAGGTCCGGGTGGATCACGTCGGGCGACGGCATGGCCGCCGTCGCCCGAGCGACCAGCCGAGGAGTCGCCTGCCGAAGTCCACGAGCGGCCCGCTGGACATCACGTTCACCCCACGGTTGATTCTGTGCGCGAGAGCGACACCTGCACCTGCGTCGAACCCCGCTCGGCCACCCTGGTTCGCCACGCGCGGCCTGCTCAAGGCCGCTGGCACCATCGACGGGTTCAGCTCTCTTCGACTGGAACAAGATGCGTGAAGATGCACTGACCGACGAACTCGTCGACCTCGTTCATCAGCCAGTTCAGATTCCTGCGCGCCAGATGCCGCTCCCGGACCGAGGCGACGATGCCCTCGACCAGATCACCGAGACGCCGGAGATCGACGAACGTGGGGGGCCGGTCCGCGAGCCGTTTGCTGAGCACGTCAGTCCGATCACCTACGTCGACGAGGCGATCGGTGCCGGCCTGCAACCGGAACACGTGGCGCAGCAGTTTTCGGCAGTGGGGCTGCATCTTCGTCGGATCGTTCGAGAGGCCGTAGCTGTGGAGGAAGGCGTTGCGTAGGCCACAGATCGCACCAGCCTCCTCCGCGGTGAGTCCGCCGAGCTCGGAGGTAAGCAAAGCCTCGATGCCGCCCTCAAGCATCGTGCTGAGCTGGTCGACCAGCATCAAGTAGCCGGCCGCCCCTAGCCAGTAGCCGGACTGGCTGTACTCAGCGGCTCGGCCGTCGTCGTCGCGCCCGACGCCACGTTCGGCGATGGCCAAGTCGATCGTGCGAGCCGTGCGCGGCACGAGCGGGATCCCGGCGGGCTTGTTGCCTTTGCCGATGATCTGCAGGGTGCGGTGGCCGCGTTCGAAGCCGAGGTCGTCGATGTTCGCCCCGCACGCTTCGCTGACCCGCAACCCGTTCAACCCCAACAGCACGGCGAGCGCGGCGTGCATTGGTGAGGTTCGCTCCGCGGCGTACAAGAAGCTGGCCAGCTCACCGCGGTCCATCCCGCGCTGGGCGGTCGGGTGGACACGTGGGCGGCGCACGTACTGCGCGGGGTTCGCTGTGATCCGACCGTCGATGTGCGCGAACCGGTAGTAGCCGCACACGGTCGACAACCGCCGGTCGATCGTCGAGGGGGCGAGCCCGCGATCGTCGAACCAGGTCCGGTACAGCTCGATGTGGGCGCGTGTCGCGTCCAGTGGGGCGACGCCGACGTCGTGGGCCCATTGGAAGAACTCGCGTAGATCGGCACGGTACGAGTCGAGGGGTGCGGCTCCTGTAGCGGGCGAGGAACGCTGCGGCGGCGAGTTCGGCGTCGTCAATGACCGGTTGGTCCTCCCATCTCACTGGTGGCGGGAACGGTGACGATTCCAACGTTCCGCCAGCACACCCTCCCGCTTGCCTCGATCACCGTCCCAACCAGCGCAGGAACATCGTGAAGTGGATCGGGCTGCGCGCTAGTCATGAGTCGTCACCCCCTCGCGCGAGACAGTCGCTTGTCGCTACGTCTCGCGCAGCGTCGAACAGACAGCCGGAGGCGAACGACAGCGTCACCAAGCCACAGGAAGCGCGCGGGTCTGGCGCGCACGCAGCGAGCCGGCGATCTCGGGCGCGCTCGCGCTGCGTTATGCACTGCGATTCTCGGACGCGTCGGGGCCAATCTTGTGCCATGGTGTTTCCTGCCTGCGACGGCCTCGTCACGTTGCGGCCTTTCGCGTCGGGTGACAGACAGCTCATCGTCGACGAACACGACGCGGAATGCGAGCGCTGGCTCGGGCCCAGCTCTCCCGACCCTTCGCCGACAGCATGCATCGAGGTCAACGGACAGGTGGTCGGTTGGATCGACGCTGATTCCAGCCCGGAGTGGCTCCATTGCGGCGAGGCCAACATCGGCTACTCGATCTTCCCAACCCACCGCGGCAAGGGGTACGCGACTCGAGCGGTGCGCGTTCTGGCCGCCGAGCTGGACGAGCCGGGTCTGCGCCGCGGGCTTCTCGTGATCGACCGGCACAACCACGCCTCCGTTCGAGTAGCTCAAGCAGCTGGCGCCCAGTTCATTCCGAGCCGGAACATGTCGCAGTTCCCAACTTCCACCGTCTACGCCGTGGAGTTCACCCATCACGACAGTCCGTAGCGCCGCCCACCGGCGTTCGATGATGCCTTGCCGAGCGTCTTCCTGTCGATGGTCGAGGACGCCGACTTGTCTGGTCGCGGGCGCATGATCCCGCAGGTTGTGGTGAGGGCGCCTCAGAGTACCGAAGCCGGGTAGTAGCCGGCGCTGGCTACCATCCGCGACGCGACGTGTGATGACGCCGCATCGAGGCTGAAAGGGGTCACGACATGGACGTTCCATCGCCTGCTCGGATGTTGGTTGAGCTGCAGAAAGCGGTCACCCGTGCCCACCGCATGCTGCTGGGATCCCCGCTGCGCCCGCTCGTGTCCACGACGCCGTTTGGTCGGTTCCTCGTCCTGCACACCACCGGTCGCCGCACGGGCCAGTCGCGCGCGACACCATTGTCGTACACCAAGGACGGCGACAGTTACGTTGTGATCGCTTCAGATGGAGGGTCGGCGCACGACCCCGACTGGTACCTCAATCTCCAGGCCGATCCCGATGCCGAAGTGCACGTCGGCGCCCACCGCTTGCGGGTACGCGCCGAGACCGTCGCCGATCAGGAGCGCGATCGTCTCTGGCAACAAGCGGTTCGCTCCTACGCCGGCTACGCCGGATATCAGGCACGCACCGACCGGCAGATTCCGGTCGTGCGCCTGTCGCCAGCCAACTCCGCCTGACAGGTCGCCCACCCCAAACCGCCCACGACCAGTGGACGCCAAACCATCCCGATGGTCGTCGGGTCAGCCTCGACCCACCTCGGTGCGCCTGATCGCTTCGCGCCCGGCCGCCGGCGTTTCGCGACGCATCGTCGCGGCGAGGTAGCCGTGATTATCTGACATGGTCTGTCTACGGCTCGCAGCCGGGCGCGTGCGTCGCAGTCTCTTCTCACAGGTTCACACGCCGGCGCCCTCGCCTCGGCCGGGACGTGGCGCCCAGACCGAAGCGGTCGGCGGTTGACGCAAGGTCTTTAGGCGCCCCACCAGTCGATCTCGTAGCGCGGCTGCGTGGGCCATTCCCACTGGCGCATCCGCATCGCGCCTGCTGGTCGGGCGTTGCTCAGGTGTGCGGCGAGCTTGGCGGGCGACTCGCCGAAGCCCGGGAGGAAGATGCCGTAGTGGTCGATGTTGACGAGTACGTTGCCGACGGCCCAGTCCGGACCGTCAACGACGAACCCGATCTGCCTGGTGCCGATCAAGTCGAAGATGGTGCCGGTGCCCGTGCCGTTGTCATAGCGGGACACGGCCACCGGCCGACCGTCGTCGGGGGTCCGGATCATTTCCCGGACGGAGTCCAGCTCGGGGCGCAGGATGTACGTGTAGCCCCAGACCGCGAATGCAGCGAGGTACGCGGCTCGGAGGCTGGCGATCGCAGCAAGGCGTTCGTCGCCGACGTCGAAGTGCAGTGCGATTCGGATCTCACCGGAGTTCATCGCGTCGGCGTAGTCGTCCACGCCTCGAGGATGGTGACCGTTCTGCTGGGGAATCCCGGAGTGGTGGAGGTGCCCGTCAGCTGTCCACCACGCCTCGCCCCGATGCACGAAGCCGTCCGCCCCGAGCAGGTCCGCCCGGATCTTCACGTTGGGGTGACGGGCGAGGAATCGCATCATCTTGTGCTGGCGGACCGCCGGCTTGTCGAGCCGCGAGCCGTCGGTGTTGTTGCACGGCTTGCACGTCAGCACGAGCTCCTTGCCATGGGCCTTGCCGGCCGGGACGTGCTCCAGCGTGAGTAGCCGGGTGTCGAGCGCATCGACGCCCCAGCCGTCGACGCACGGTGGGCATACGTAGATCTCGGGCGGAGCCTCGGGTCGCACGCGGCGAAGGGCGGCACACCCCTCGTCGAACCACCTTGTGCTCACGGATGAGCATGATCGCAGACGTGAAGCGGGTTCAGCGGCCAAGTTGCCTGCCGTTCTCCCGGACGACGGCGACCTGCCGTGAAGGGCGGGCGGAGCGTGTGGCATTGCGACTACAGGAATGCCGACCTGGATCTCGTCGGTGAGTACCGACGTGTTCTGCTCGCGCTCGTCGCCGCGCCGCTGCTGCGCTGCGAAATCGACGAGCCCGACGGATGAGGTCCAGACGAGGAGCGGCGCCATCGGACCGGCACGTGGGCGCTGTCCCATGGGCGTCAACCCATTGGCGTTCGAGGACGCGCTGAAAGCGTCAGCAGGCCGCCGATCGGACTCGCTCGCTGCTGTCTTCGGCCCGGCGTTCGATGACGCGTGCTTCGTGCTCGTCGTGGTGTCGTTCGAGGACACTCGATCCGCTCTGCCCGCTTGTCACCGTCACCTGCGTGGGGTGCGACCGGGAGTG
>JAODBQ010000059.1 GCA_025464045.1 Ilumatobacteraceae bacterium | reverse complement strand
ACGGTGGTCGCCCTCGTGTTCACTTCGGTCGCCCACGCCTCTGGCGTGAAGTGGGCCTGACACAACCATAAGCGGACCGGATCCTCTGGGTCCGGTCCACCGTTCGTCAAGGGAGGTCGAGCGTCCGGTGAGTCGTGAGAGCGGCTTGCGTCCGGGAGCAGATCCCGTGACGATGTTCGTCGGCGGCGTGATCGTTGCTGCCGCGACCCTGCTCGCACTGCTCGTCCTCGTCGGCTCGGGTCGCGTCTGGGCGATCGGCGACCGCTGGCTCGAGCTGGTGCTGTTCACAGTCCTCGTGTGCGTGTGCGAGCTGAAGCCCGTCACCGTCGCGCGGGCGACGGGTGTGCAGGAGGTGGTTGCATCGACCACCTTCGCGTTCGCGATCTTCATGTCGTTCGGCCCCGTCCCAGCCATCGCCGCGCAGGCGCTGGCATCGCTGATCGGTGACATCTCGTCGCGCAAGGACCCGCTGAAGACGGCGTTCAACGTCGCCCAGTACGTGCTCGCCTGGTCCGTCCCCGGGCTGTTCTTCGTGGCGATCATGGGCGAGACGACCCTGCTGCGCGAGCAGGAGTTCACCTGGCGATGGGCTGCGGCGCTGGTGGTCTGCGGCGGCACGTACTTCCTGTGCAACAGCTCGCTCGTCGGCATGATCATCGCCGTCAACGGTCGCAGCCCGCTGTGGCAGGGGATCGTTGCGATGATCGCGCGCGAGGCGAGCTCGGACGTGGTCCTGCTGGCGCTCTCGCCGATCGTCATCGTGGCTGCCGATCGCAGCCTGATCCTCCTCCCGGTGCTGTTGCTGCCGGTGCTCGCGGTGTATCGCAGCGCGCTGCTGTCGGCCGAGAAGGAGCACCAGGCGATGCACGACGCGCTCACCGATCTGCCGAACCGGCTGCACTTCTCGGCGATCATGGAGCGTCGATTCGAGAACTCGCGGAGCAAGTCGACCTCGGCCGCCGTGCTGCTGATCGACCTGGATCGGTTCAAGGAGGTCAACGACACGCTCGGCCATCAGGCGGGCGACGCGCTCCTCTGTCAGATCGGTCCGCGCATCCAGGCCGTCCTGCCGGACGGCGGGATCGTCGCCCGCCTCGGCGGCGACGAGTTCGCGGTGATGTTGCCGGACACCGGCGCCGACGGCGCGCAACTCGTCGGGGACGCCATCGTCGATGCGCTCGAACCGCCGTTCAGCCTCGACGGGTTCAACCTCGAGGTCCAGGCGAGCATCGGCATCGCGGTCTTCCCCGAGCACGGCACCGCTCCCGACGTGCTCATCAAGCAGGCCGACATCGCGATGTACTTCGCCAAGGGCCGCAACTCCGGCATCGAGATCTACAACGCCGAGCAGGACCAGAACAGCCGGCGTCGGTTGAGCCTGCTGAGCGAGCTGCGCACCGCGCTGGCCCGCGGTGAGGTGGTGCTGTACTACCAGCCGAAGCTCGACCTCTCCACCGGCTCGGTGACGAGCGTCGAAGCACTCGTGCGCTGGCACCACCCGCTGTTCGGGCTGATCCCGCCTGCCGAGTTCGTCCCGTTCGCCGAGCACACCGGCCTGATCCGACCGCTCACCAGCTTCGTGCTGCGCACGGCTGTCGCCCAGGCCCGCACCTGGTACGACGGTGGCATCGACGCGGCCGTCGCGGTCAACCTCTCGGCGCGCAGCTTGCACGACGGTGCGATCAGCGAGGAGATCGCCCGGTTGCTGTTCGAGTTCTCGCTCCCCGCGGACCGCTTGCAGCTGGAGATCACCGAGAGCTCGATCATGGCCGATCCGGCGCGCGCCAAGCGGGTGCTCGAGCAGCTCGACGCGATGGGTCTGCACCTCTCCATCGACGACTTCGGCACCGGCTACTCGTCGCTCTCGTACCTCCAGGACCTGCCCGTGCGGGAGGTGAAGATCGACAGGTCGTTCGTGGCCCATGTGCTCGACAACCCGCGCGACCGGGTCATCGTGCGCTCGACGATCGATCTCGCCCGCCACCTCGGTCTGCGCTCGACGGCCGAGGGGATCGAGAGCGCCGAGGCCGAGCAGTGGCTGAGGTCGGCGGGGTGCGATCTCGGCCAGGGCTTCCACATCGCGCGGCCGATGCCTGCCGATGAGGCGACCGCGTGGCTGGGCGGCGCATCGTCGGCGCCCTCGTCCGCGTCGATCGACGGGCCGACGGACCGCGAACCCGTCCAGTTCGAGCCCGTTCAACGCGACGCCGTGCCGCCCGAGCGCGTCCAGCCCGAACCCGTCGATGCACGGGAGATCGGTCGCGAGCACGACGCGGCCGAACGCGGCGCGAGCCGCGCCGGTGGCCCGTACGCGCCCGTGAGTGCCGCCCTGAGGAGCGTCGCCCCACCCGGGGCCACGTGGTGACCGCGCGGGCGGACCTCGGTGACAGCGGCTGTGGCGGGGTCTTCAGCCGGGAGGCAGCACGGCTCGATCACCCGTCCGGAGAGGGACGCGTGCTCGGCGCAGGCACTGTCACGCGATGTGGACGGGGAGTCGCTTGACGCCGTTGATGAAGTTGCTGACGAGGTAGTCCGGTACGCCGATCTCGATGTTCGGGATCTTCGTGAGCAGCTCACCGAACAGCGCGCGCAGCTGGGTCCGGGCGACGCCGACGCCGAGGCAGTAGTGCACCCCGCCGCCACCGAAGCCGACGTGCGGCGTGCGCGGGCGGCTGAGGTCGAACGTCTCGGGGGACGGGAACACCGACTCGTCCCGGTTCCCCGAGCAGTAGAACATCCCGACCTTGTCGCCGGCGGAGATCTCCACCCCGCCGATCTCCGTGTCGTGCGCGGCGGTGCGGGCGAACGTCATCACCGGCGACGCGTGGCGTACGAACTCCTCGACCGCGCCGACGATGCGCCCGTCGAAGTCCTCGAGCAACCAGTCGCGCTGCTCGGGGTGCTCGGCGAAGGACATCATCGTGCGCGTCGTCGTCTGCTTCGTGGTGTCGTTGCCGGCAACGCTCATCAGCACCATGAAGGCGCCGATCTCCTCGTCCGTCAGCGCGTGCCCGTCGATCTCGGCCTGCACGAGGTTGGTGATCAGGTCCTCGCCTGGGTGCTCGCGCCGGTGGGCGGCGAGGCTGGCGCCGAGCGCGTGGAGGTAGCGCGCCTGATCGAGGCGGAACGTGATCGCGTCCGTGCCGGGAGGCAGGACGCTGGCGTCCGACTCGCCGACGAACAGGTCGGCGGCGCGCCGCGCCGCCTCCTGCTCGCTCGGCGGTACACCGATGAGGTCGCACACCGTCTGCATCGGCAGCAGCGCCGAGCACTGCGAGACGAAGTCGATGTCTCCGGCGCCGACGATGTCGTCGACGATGATCCGTGCCCGCTCGAAGATCTGTTCGGTGAGCTTGGCCACCGACCGGGGCGAGAACGCCGAGCTCACCAGCCGCCGGTACGTCGCGTGCTGGGGAGGATCCATCGCCAGGAAGAACGAGGCCAGCACCTGGATCATCAACGGCGACGGCGGGATGCTCACACCGAAGCTCGACAGGAACGTCTCGTTGTTCTTGCTGATCTGGGTGATGTCCTGCGCGCGCGTGACGGCCCAGAACCCGGCCTCACCGTGGTCGTCGTAGCCGGGTACCTCGAACGGCGGGTGCCAGCTCACCGGCGCGGTCTCCCGCAGGCGGGCGAACGACTGCTCCCGTTCGTCGAACGTCTGACGCCAGAACGCGATCGACGTGATGTCGATGTCGGTCGTGAATGGATGCGGTGTCGAGAATTGCAGCGTCATCGTTCCCCCAGTTGTGTGCGGATCGAAGCTAATCCAGAACCTGGCGGCAGCGACCGCCGCTGCGTGCGAACCGGCGGCGGCCGCCCTGCCAGCCTCGACCGATGATCACGAAGCAGCGATTCGACCAACGGGTGGCCGTCGTCCTCGGGGGGACCTCGGGCATCGGGTTGGCCACCGCGCGGCGCCTCCGCGGCGAGGGGGCAGCGGTGGTCGTCGCCGCCCGCCACGAGCCGGCGGTGTCGGATGCCGATGGTGGACTCGTGTTCCAGCAGACCGACATCGCCAAGCGCGAGGAGATCGACCGTTTGTTCGCGGTGGTCGCCGAGCGCTTCGACCGCCTCGACGTCGTCGTCAACTGTGCCGGCGTGATCATCGTCAGCCCGACGATGGACGTGCAGCCACGTCACTGGCAGCGCACGATGGACGTCAATCTCACCGGCGTCTTCCACGTCTGCCAGGCGGCGATCCCCCAGCTGCGCTCCACGCTCGAGCGCGGCCTCGCCGAGCAGGCGGCGATCGTCAACGTCGTCTCGATCGACGCCATCGCCGGCGATCGCGGGATGGCCGCCTACAGCGCAGCGAAGGCCGGAGCGCTCAACTTCACGAGGAGCCTGGCGATCGAGCTCGCGCCCGAACGGATCCGCGTCAACGCCGTCTCGCCCGGCGCGATCGACACCCCGATGGCCGCGCCGGCCACGTCGTTGGCCGCCGGACGGGAGGCGTACCGGCGGGCGATCCCTGCCGGCCGGATCGGCCGGCCGGAGGAGGTCGCCGCCGCCATCGCGTTCCTCGCCTCGGACGAGGCGACGTTCGTGATCGGCAGCAACCTCGTCGTCGACGGCGGGGTCACGGCCGGGACGGGCCACCCGGACATGCTGGCGCTGTTCACGCCGTGAGCGGCGGGAGCGGGTGGCGACGGCGGTCTCAGCCTGCGGAGCGGGCGGTGCTCCCCACCGGTTCGATGGCCCAACGGCCGTCCTCGTCGGCGCGGATCCTGCCTGCTCCCGCGCCGCCCCAGTGCGTCCCGATGACCAGGGTGTCGTCGGCGTAGCGCTGTAGGAACTCGCGTCGGGTGTCGGCGGCCGCGTGCTGGTCGTAGTCGAACGCGGACGACAGCTCGACGCTGGCGACCTGCACGGGGGTGTGGATCATGTCGCCGGTGATGACGGCCTGCTGACCCTCGGACTCGATCACGACCGAGACGTGGCCCGGCGTGTGCCCGGGCGTCGGATCGAGGCGCACGCCCGCGTCCAGCCGGTGGTCGACGGGCACCAGGTCGGCGCGCCCGGCCTCGACCACGGGTGCCACGGAGTCGCTGAAGATGTCGTCGCCGTCGGGATACGACGTCGCCTGCCAGTACTCGAACTCCGGCTGGGTGAACACGTAGCGGGCGTTGGGGAACGTCGGCACCCAACGGCCATCGACGCGGCTCGTGTTCCAGCCGACGTGGTCGACGTGGAGGTGCGTGCAGACCACGGCGTCGATCGACTCGGCGGGGTAGCCGGCGGCGCTGAGATCGCTGAGGAACGGCAGCTGGAGGTTGTGCCAGCCCGGGTTGGTGCGCGGCTTGTCGTTGCCGACGCACGTGTCGACCACGATCCGGGTGCCGTCGATCTCGATCACCAGGCACTGGATGCGCTGGAGGAGGTAGCCGTCGTCGTCGACGAAGCTGCCCGAGAGCCACGGCGATCGCTCGGCGACGGCCTGTACGCCGGTCTTGTCCATCCCGCTGAACAAGAAGCGCGGCGACGTCCTCGTCTCGACCTCGATGACCGGCGTGATCCGCGCTCGCCCGACCTGCCATCCATCCATGCGGCCAACCTACGTCCCGCCGGTTCGGTGCACCGGTTCGGAGCGCACGTCCTGCGACCGGCAACATCTAGCGTCGCGGGCATGGCCCCATCGCAAGAAGCGCCAGGCGTCGACCGGAGCGAGGACGAGCGGGCGAGTCGGTTGTTGGAGGCGCAGGCCAAGGCGGGGCAGCTGTTCGCCGCGGTCGAGCAGCGCCAGATCGTCCGTCCGGGCATGTCGGAGTCGGCGGCGAGCGCAGCCGTCACCGAGCTGGCCGCAGAGCTGCTCGGCGTCACCGAGCACTGGCACAAGCGGATCATCCGCTCCGGTCCGAACACGCTGCGGCCCTACCGGGACGATCCGCCGGACCGGGTCATCACCGACGACGACATCGCGTTCGCCGACTTCGGTCCCGTCTTCGACGCGTGGGAGGCGGACTTCGGCCGCACCTGGGTCATCGGCGACGACCCCGTGAAGCAGCGCCTGTGCGCCGACCTGCCGCAGGTGTTCGATGCCGGCAAGCGCTACTTCCACGAACACCCGGACATCACCTCGGCCGAGCTGTACGCCGAGGTCGTGCGGTTGTCCGTCGAGCGCGGCTGGACGTTCGGCAACTGGCACTGCGGCCACCTCGTCGGCGAGTTCCCGCACGAGTCGTTCGACGGCGAGCTGGCGGCGTCGATGGTCACCGCCGAGAACCCGCTGCCGATGCGCCGGCTGGACAGGTTCGGTCGCGTCGGCCACTGGATCCTCGAGGTCCACCTCGTCGACACGGAGCGTCAGATCGGCGGCTTCTACGAGGAGCTGCTCACCCTGTAGGCGTCCGCAGCCCGAGCGCGGCGATGGTCTCCGGCGACGTCCCCTCGATGGCGTAGTCGTCGGCGGACGGGAAGTGGCTGAACCGGCCGTACGGCTCGACGACGGGGATCTCGCTCGGCATCGGCAGGTGCACCTTGCGTGCGAGTGCTGCCGCGATCGCGGGTGCGAGGCGCTCCGCCTTCGCGGCCTCGCGCTCGTCCTCACCGTCGACGAACTCCGGCATCACCTCCCGCGCGAACAGCTCGAGCGAACGACAGTTGGCGTCGTGGTCGAGGCGGCCGGCCTGGTGCATCAGCAGCACCTGGTCGACCCCTGCCGCCTGCAAGGCGCGGAGGTGCTCGCGGATCTGCTCGGGCGTGCCGATCGCGCTGGTCGGGCTGTCGCCGATCTCCGGGAACTGGTCCTTCACCGCGAGGAACTCCTCCCACGAACGGCCCCGCCCAGGTTGGACCCGTCCGTTCAGGTAGTACTTGCCGATCGTGTAGCCGAAGAACTTGAGGTGCTCGCCGTTGCGCCGCGCGACGTCCGCGTCCGGATGGCAGTGCAGCGTCGCCAATACGGAGATGTTCGCGTTCACTGCGTGGCCGATCGGCAGGCAGTCCTCCTCCAGCGTCCGGTAGTACTGGTCGACCATCACCTTCGCCTGCTTGCCGCCGACGACGTTGAACCCGAGGCATCCCATCCCGTGTCGTGCGGCGACATCCGGCTTGCCCGCCTCCCACAACGGCGGGTGCGGCTTCTGCTCGGGCTTCGGGACTACGTTCCTGCACGGCATCGAGAAGAACTCGCCGTCGTAGCCGGGGTACGGGGTCATCACCATCATGTTGCAGGTCTGCTCGAGCGCCTCGAGGTACGCGGCGCGCTTGGTCTCGACGTCGACGCCGAAACCCTCCAGCTCCATGCGCGACGAGCTCTCGCCGGTCCCGAAGTCGACGCGGCCGCCCGACACCTGGTCGAGCGTGGCGATGCGCTCGGCGACGCGTGCGGGATGCGAGAAGCCGGGCGGGGTGCAGACGATGCCGTGCCCGATGCGGATGTTCGTCGTGCGCGCCGCGGCCGCACCCAGCCACACCTCGGGCGCCGAGGAGAGCGCGTGGTCCTCGAGGAAGTGGTGCTCGACCGCCCACATGTGGTGGATCCCGAGACGGTCCGCGAGCGCGACGTGTTCGAGCGCCTCCCGGAACATCCGGCCCTCGTCGCCGGCGAGGTGCGGGGTGGGCAGCTGGACCTCGTAGAAGACGCCGAACTTCATGCGCCACGGTAGGTGAGCCGCTGCCGGACGCGCCGACTCGGCGGACGCGATCGGGGGAGCGCGCGATGATCGGCTGATGCCGCGCCGCAACCGCGTCGACCCGTGGGGGGACCTCCACGCCGTCGGCGAGCGCGGGCTGTTCACGGGCAACCGCGGCTGCCTCGTCGACGGCTCGCGCTCCCTCGTGCGTCACCACGGCGGCAACCTGTGGATCACGTGTCTCACGTCGTTCCGCGGCTGGGAGCACCCGTTGGACGAGCCGCGCCGGTGGACGCCGTTGTTCTTCCTCGACGATGCCGTCGCCCTCGCCGCCGGGCATCGGCCGTGCGCGCTGTGCCGGCGTGACGCGTACGTCGCGTATCGCGATGCCGTCGCCCGTGCGCTCGCCGTCGACGAACCGACGCACGCAGACGACCTGAACCGCCGACTCGCGCGCGAGCGGCTTCGCCGCGGATCCGGTCTGGAGCGTGCCGGCGATCG
>JAODBQ010000051.1 GCA_025464045.1 Ilumatobacteraceae bacterium | reverse complement strand
ACTCGACCGCGTGATGGGCACGCGTGTGCGCGGCCATCCGCGAGAAGACCGTCAACGACACGTCGCTCAGCGCCCCGCGCAACGCCGCGATCATGGACGTGAGGATCGCCTCGTCGCCGGTGTTGAGGCCGCCGTAGGAGCCGGTGACGCCGATCGTCGTCATCGTCGATCCCCGAGCCGGCTCAGACCGCCCGCGCCGGTCGGTCTTGCACCGTCACACCGGATGCGTGGGCTGTCCATGGGATGGCGATCTCATCTTGTTCTGAGGGCTCTACCTGAGGCCGGCGGCGCAGCGCAGCTTGCGCCACGCCGTGGCGCAGCCCTTGTGGTAGGCCGGACGCCACCCGCGACCAAGGCCGTCGAAGGGATCGGTGATGCTCTCCAGGTCGTCAAGCAACCCGGCGAGGAGCGTCAGGGCCAACGGCCGTGAGCACCCGCCAAGGCTCGTCATGGCTCACCCTGCCCCTCCGCGTGCTTGCTCCGGCGGTCGGCATCCGGTAGGACACCCCGATCTGCAGGCTTTCCGCTCTTCGCGGGGGCCTGCCATCCGAAATGGGGAGTGACATGAGCAGACGGAACCTCGCTGCCGGGGTCGTTGCCGGCATGGCGGCGGCATGCCTGGGGGCGCTGCCGGTAGCCGCGGCCTCGGGCGCGGTCAGCACCAAGGCGACCGCGTCGTCGTTGACCGGCGTCCGCGAGTTGCCGCCCGGCAAGCGGTACTCCACGGACAATCTCGGGCTCAGCAGCCGGCCCCAGCGCAAGGCGCAGCTCGCGCCCGCCGCGGCGGGGACGCCGCCGGTGGGCACGGTCCGCCAGTGGATCGCGCTGGACGACTACAACGGGAGGCTGTACCGCAAGGACTACACCTTGCGCGGCGTGGGCGACCACGTCGAAGTCTGGGTCGCCAACGACCTGTCGTTCCCGGCCGGTGACTGCCGCGCCCAGATCCCGTCGTCGACGCAGATCACCGACGCGCAGGTCCAGCACCTGGTCAGCGAGTTCGACACCAACATGTACCCCAAGGAGACGAGCACGTTCAGCACGCCGCCTGACCGCGACGGCACCAACGCCCAACTCGGCCCTGACGCGAACGGCAGCGGCGGCGACTACACCGGCGGCGGGCAGAGGACCGTCACGCTCGTCGACAACGTGCGCGACGACAACTACTACACCTTCCCGGCGGCGCCCACGTACATCGCCGGCTTCTTCTCGTCCCAGTTCAACGACCTGGTCGATCGCAACGTCATGACGATCGACGCGTTCGACTGGCTGCACCGCACGACGGCCAACCCGCCGGACGCGCCGACGGCTGACCTCTGCACCAGCCGGCCGGCGCGCCCGAACCTCTACGAGGGGACGTTCGCGCACGAGTGGCAGCACCTGCTGCACAGCTACACCGACCCGTTCGAGACCACGTGGCTCAACGAGGGCCTGTCGGACTTCGCCCAGACGCTGACGGGATACGTCGACGCGAACACCACGGTGTTCGACCGCGGCGCGGACAGCCACATCTTCTGCTTCCAGGGATTCGGCCCCGTCCAGACGCCGTTCAACACCAACCCGCGTGACTGCGGTGGGCCGGAGAACTCGCTGAACCTCTGGGGCGAGGACAACAATCCGAACGCGGTCCTGGCCGACTACGGCAACGCGTACTCGTTCATGTTGTACCTGTACGACCACTACGGGACCGACATCATCTCCCGACTGCACCGCGACGGGGATCTGCAGGGCCTGCCCAGCACGGAAGCCGCCCTCAAGGCCGAGGGAGCGTCGAGTCTGTACCGGGTCCTCCACGACTACCAGTCGATGGTGCTGCTCGACAAGACGATCGGCGACGCCCGTCATGCGGTCGTCCTCGGCGTCTCGGCCGATCGGGTCACGTCGAAGAGCCTGCGCTCGACGGTCAACCTGGCCAACCCGAGCGCCAACGACGACCCGGGCGCCGCGCCCAACGGCGCGGACTACGTGGCCCTCCAGGCCGCCGGCGGCAAGGTGTTGCGCGGGCGCGACCTGCGATCGCTGTCGTTCGGCGGCGCCAAGATCCTGCCGCCGCTCCCGCTGGCGTGGACCGTCGTGAGCGATGACCCGGATCGGCCGGGCAACCCGGTCCTCTGGTCGGGCAACGACAGCAACACCGATGCGTCGGCGGTCTTCTCCTCCGCGGTCCCGTCGGCCGACCCGACGCTGCGGTTCCTCGCCAAGTACGGCGCCGAGGCGGGCTTCGACTATGGCTACGTGCAGGTGTCGACCGACGGCGGCGCCACCTACACGACCATCCCTGGCAACAACACGGGCGACGCGCCCCTGGGCCCGGGGCTCAACGGCACGACGACCGGGTTCGAGGCCGAGACCTATGACCTGTCGGCCTACGCCGGCAAGAACGTCCTGGTCGCGATCCGCTACGTCAGCGACGGCGGCGTCAACGAGGGCGGCCTGAAGGTCGACGACGTCAGCCTCGGCGGGACGACGATCAGCGACGGGTCGTCGCTGGCGCCCTTCAAGTCGCCCACCGAGATCCGTCCGGTCGATGTCTACAACTGGAACGTCCGGCTCGTGGGCATCAGGGACGGCAAGGTGCCGGTCATCGTGCAGGCCGAGTTCGACGGCAAGAACGAGCTGCGGCTCGACCGGCGCCAGCTCGGTTTGCTCACCCCGTTCGACAAGGTCGTGGCCATCGTGGCCTACGACGAGCCGACCGAGCAGGTGCAGCAGTACGCGCCGTACACCCTCACGGTCAACGGCGCCGTCCAGCCGGGCGGCGCCTCGAGCTGACAGACCGCGCGTCGTGGGACCCGGTGGGCGTGACGCCCGCCGGGTCCCCCGTGGCGCCGGTCGCCTAGCCGGGTGCGCCGCCGGGCTGGACGACGCCGTTGACCGTGAGGGTGTACGGCGCGTACTGCTGCACCTGCTCGGTCGGCTCGTCGTAGGCGACGATGGCCACGACCTTGTCGAACGGG
>JAODBQ010000031.1 GCA_025464045.1 Ilumatobacteraceae bacterium | reverse complement strand
TGTGGTGCATCAAGCCGAGGACGACGGGATGCACCGGCACCTGCTCCCACACCATCCCGTGCGCGAGGAGGTTGTAGACGCGCGTCGTCGAGGTGCCCTCGAAGCTGTTCGTGCCCGGCTTGGTCTTGAGCACGGCCTCGAGCCGGTCGACGTCGTTGTCCAGCTGGTTCAGCGCGACCTGATCGAAGGCGTCCTCGACGATCGTGTACCCGTCGCGGTCGAGCCGCGCGATGTGCTGCGTGAGATCAGGACCCTTCGACGTGCGAGTGGACGTCGACGTGGACGTGGATGTCGCCGACGTCGTCGTGGACGTGGACGTGGACGTCGCGTCGCCGGCCGGGTCGGTGCCGGAGGGGTCCGGTCCCACCTCGTCGGTCCCGTCGGCCTGGTTGGTCATCCGCACATCGTGGCCGATCGGCGCGCCGGGCGCCCAGCGCCCGCACAGGACTACCGTCACCTCGATGGCCGATGCCGCCCTGCCGAACTTCCACATCCCCCACGCCGAGAAGATCGAGTGGATGATCGAGACGCACGGCTGGGCGATGGAGCCCGTCGAGGCGCGCACCGACACGGACCCGCCGATCGCCGGGTACGTCTACACGATCGGGTACCCGGAGGCGTTCGGCTTCCCCGACGTCGTCGTGTTCGGGTTGCAGCCGGTGGCGGCGAGGGGCTTGTTCGACATGATCGCCGACATGCTCCGCGGCGGGACCGAGATCCCGCTCGGGGTGGAGGTCGTCGGCTTCTTCGACAACGACCTGCGGTGCGTGTTCGCACCCGTCGACCCGGAGGAGTTCGGCGAGCTGTTCGCCACCGGCATCGCCTGGCGTCGCGGACGTCCGTTCCGCGTCGTCCAGCTGCTCTGGCCCGATCGCAACGGGTTCCTACCCACCGAGGTCGGCTTCGACCGACGGGTGGTGCTCGCCCAGCCGGTGATCGGCGACATCGTCAGCGAATGACCCGCCCGGCCCTGCGGGCCGAGACATCGCGGGTTCCGGAACGAACTGCAACCGCAACGCCCATTCCCGAGCGCGGACGTCCTCGGCCGCTTCAGGGGAGGTCGCGGCGTTCGTTGAGCTCGGCGACCAGTGCGTCGAGCGTGCGCTCTTCGCCGAGCAGGAGCGCGGCGCGGCGGCTGTCGGTCATCGGCAGCGCGGCCACCAGTTCGGGCCACGTCGCGTCGGGGCGATCGAGGACGATTCGCAGGGCAACCGTCAGCGTGCGGACCGGATCGTCGTCGTAGCCGGCGAGCATTCGTTCGACGTCGATCTTGCGCAACCGGCTGATCAGCGCACCGCGCGTTCGTCGATCGCCCACGTTGCGCCGTGCTCGGCGACGAGGGCCAGGAACGGGTCGGCGCGGAAGGCCTCCGGGCCGCGCACCCCGACGTCCTTCCACTCGCCGGTGCCGAGCAGCTCGAGCGCGATCACCGGGTGCAGCGCGGTCTGCCAGACCACCGCCTGGTGGCCGTACTCGCGCATCGTCCATTCGTTGTCGACGATCTGGTACAGGTACGTGCAGCGCGGGCGGCCGTCGACGCCGGTGCCCGTCACCAGGCTCCCGGCGCAGGTCCTGCCGCGCATCCGGTCCCCGAGCAGCGCCGGGTTGGGCAGCACCGCGGCGACGACGTCGCGTGGCGAGACGGCGGTGCCGCGCACGTCCACGGGTCGGGTGCTGTCGAGGCCGAGCTTGTGCAGCATCGCCAGCACGTCGAGGAACTCGTCGCCGAGCCCGTACTTGAACGTCACTCGGCCGGGATCGAGCCAGCGCGGCATCAGCACGACCTCCTCGTGCTCGACGTTGACGCAACGCATCGTCCCGATGCCGTCGGGAAAGGTGAACGCCTCGGGCTCGGAGAACGGGGCCGTCGTGAACCAGCCACGGCCGCGCTCGTACACGATCGGCGGGTTCAGGCACTCCTCGATCGTGGTCCAGATGCTGAACGTCGGCGCGAACGCGAAGCCCTCGACCACGAGGTCGCCGCCGTCGCGCACCCCGATCTCGTCGATCGTCGTGAACAGGTGGTCGCTGGCGTAGCGCGCGACGACGTCGGAGAAGCCGGGTTCGACGCCCATCCCCACAAGGGCGAGCAGGTCACGGTCGGCCCACGCGTCCGAGGCGGCGAACTGGTCGTGCCCGAGGAGCACGCCGATCTGGTGGTACGGATCGGTCGGGTGCGGGGTGGACATGTGCATCGCCAGGTCGACGTAGTGACAGCCAGCTGCGAATGCGGCCTCGAAGATCGGCGGGTTGAAGCGCGGGTCGCAGGCGTTGACGATCACGTCGGCCCGGCAGCTGCGTGCCAGCTCGACGATGTCCGCACGCTCGCCGGCGTCGACGCGCGTCCCGACGACCCGGTCGGAGGCCGCGTGCTGCGCGGCGCGCTGGCTGCGCGCCGCGTCGATGTCGGCGATCACGATCTGCTCGAACGTCGGCCGCCGTGCCGCGATCGACGCGATCGCCGCGCCGACGCCGCCCGCGCCGACGACGAGGATCCGCATCGCCCGACGTTAGCCCTGCTCCGCTGCCGCGGCCGGCTGCCCGCCTGTGCCCCCGGTCGTGCGCGTCCGCCACCGAGTCTGCGATCCCGGTCATCATCCGGACGGGCAGTGCTCGGTCAGCCGATGACCGGTTGGACGTGCCGTGGCACGAGACGGCGACTACAGCGCGAAAGCCCTGCGCCGCGCGCCGGAGTCGTGCAGTGCGGAGATGCGCCGGGCGAGGTATGGGCTGAACGTGCCGCGGTGGCGCAGCTGCAGCTCGGGCAGCATCCAGTCGTGGCCGGTGACCTTGCCACGGCACAGCGCATCGCCGCACTGGCACTCGAACTCGTCGTAGTCGCTGCCGCTGCGGGTGGCGTAGTCGTACGTCAGCTCGTCACCCACCGCGATGTCGCGTCGGGCGACGAGCACCATGTTGCCCTCGAGCGAGCAGGTCGGCCGGCAGGAGTGGTTGATCAGTTGGCCGGGCTCCGGCTCGGGCCCCGCCGCGAGGTAGAGGTCCTCTTCGATCTGCACGCTGCGCGCCTGCTGACCGACCGGGAGCAGATCGAACTCGTCGCGGGTGACGCATCGCCCACCGAAGGCCGCGACCATCTCGCCGCTCGTGATCGGCTCGATGCACACTGCGCCGTGTCCGGCGATCGCCGAGACGGCCGGGCGGGCCTTGGGAGTGAGGTAGCACACCGACATCGACGCCAGCGTGCCCCCACCTTCTGGGAGTCGTCTACTTCCTGATCGATCAGCCACGCTGACGGGCCAGTCAGTCGAGTTGTGTCGCCGATCAGTGGGCGATCTGGTTGGTTCGGTCGGCTCACGTGCAGGCGACCGCCAGACCGACCACCGTCGCGCCGGAACCGGCGAACGACCCGAAGAACGGGGCACCTCCGAAGCTGAACAGTCCGCCGTCGCGTGCACTGATCACGTAGCCGTTCGATGCGGGCAGCGCGGTGATCGCCGCCGCCGGTTTGGTCCACTTCGCCTTCGTCGTCGTCAGGTCACCCGCGGCGACGGCGTCCCCGAACACAGCGACGCCGCCGCTGTCGAACAGCACGAAGCAGCCCTTGCCGGTCGGGGTCACCGCGAGGTCGACGGCCGTTCCCGTACCCGTCGCCGTGCCGAAGCTGCGCGCCGCGCCGTACCCGCGCACGGCTCCGTCTGCACAGAGCACCCAGTAGCCGTCGCTCCCCGGTCGGGCCTCGATCGCGGTCGCCACGACGGCCAGGCCGTTGCGCTTGGGCGAGCCGAAGTACCGCGCGTCGCCGAACGGGTAGATGGCGCCGTCGGCCATCACCACCCAGTAGCCCTGTCCGGTGCGGGTGGTGGCGATGTCCACCGCGGTGCCCTTGCCAGATGCGTCGCCGCTGGCCGCCACGCCACCGAACGCGAAGACCTTGCCCGACGCCGCGACGGCCGCGTAGCCGTCGCCCGCCCCTGGCGCGGCGAGACCGACCACGGCCGCACCGGGCTTGCCGTAGCCGGTGGCGTTCGGTGTGTTCAGCAGCAGGCCGCCCGAGGTCACCGCCCGGTAGCCCGTGGCCTTCGAACCGGTAGCGCCGGCAACGGTCGTCGTGCTGGTGCTGCTGCTCGTCGTGCTGGTCGAGCTCGTGCTGGTGCTCGCGGTGGGTGGCTTCGTCGTCGACGTCGCAGGCGCCGTCGTCGTCGCCGGGGTCGTGGTGCTCGCGCTGGTGCTCGTCGTGCTCGTGCTGGAGGTGGTCGAGCCGGCCTCCGTCGTGGTCGGACCCCTGCCGTTGCCGTACTCCGTGCGCACGACGGCGGGGATGTTGACGACGAGCGGCGGGAACGTCCCGGCCTGCTTCGCCGCCGCTTTGCGCACGCTCGGGATCTGGGCGTACAGCAGCCGCCCGGGACACAGGGTGAACCCGACGTTGCGGTGGCCGCTGAGGTTCGGGAACTGGAAGTACCGGCTGTAGAAGTTCTCGTAGGCGTCGTCGCCGCCGAGGTCGATCTGGTTGCGCCCCGCCTTCCACGCGAGCAGCCACGTCAGACTGGTCAGCGCCGCATCCGTCGGGGAACCGAGCTCGAAGTTGCCGATCAGGCAGACCCCGCACGAGCCGTGGTTGTAGTGGGCTGCGTGGGCACCGACGACGCCCCACCCCTTCTGGTCCTCGCAGCTGATCGGCTCGTTGCCGTAGCGGCGGGCGAATCGGCCCTCGTAGATGCGACCCGTGTGGTCGACCATGTAGTTGTACCCGATGTCGCTGAACCCGCGCCCTTGGACGTGGTAGCGGTACGTCTCGCGCACGACCGCGGCCGGGTTCGCCGGACGGTTGTCGCTGGCGGTGTGGTGGACGACCATCTTGCGAAGTGGCGCGTACTGCCGCTCGTTCTGACGGATCGTCTCGTCGGCGCCCCAGCTGGCTCGGCTGATGATCGGCGGTGCCGGCACCTTGGTCGGGCTCGTGGCCGGGACGTTCGTGGTCGTGGCCACGGCGCCGATGCGCGGCGCGGCTTCCTGACGGGTGGACGAGGTCGGCTTCCACCCGGGCCGGCCATCCTCGGCCATGCCGTCATCACCCGCGCTCGGCGGGTTGGGGTCGGTGGCGCCGCCCGCCGCGCCTGGCGGTGTGGTCGCGTTGGCCGCCGCGGGTCCGAAGGCGTCTGGGAGCCACAGCCCTCCTGCCACCAACGCGCCCCCGAACAGGGTGCGTCGGAACAATGATCGTCGGTCAAGGGTGCGGTCGCACGCTTCACACATGCCGCGGCCTTTCCCAGCCCCCGCGCCGCCCGCGATCCGCCACAGACTATGCAGCCCGCGCGCGACGGGCAACCTGCGCCACCACATCGGCCCGCCACGCTGGTGCTTCATGGAAGGCTCCGGCGGACGTTCTGCGTGCCGAAGCTGGCCGAGGAGTTCGTCATCATGACCCGGACGCTACGCCAGGGGTGTCACACAGTAGGGAACGACTGTTCGACCATCGGCCCCTTCGACGGGACGCCGTGGATTCGCTACGGTCGGCCCGCGCCACGGCAGCCGTGTCGGGCGCCGATCGAGGAGCGATGACCGAGTCCCTGACCACGAACTGGAACCTGGCGGACATCTACGAGGCGGTCGCCGCGCGGGTGCCGGACCGGGCGTGCCAGATCCACGGCGACCGTGTCGTCACCTGGGGCGAGATGGATCGGCGGGCGAACGCATTCGGCGCCGACCTGCTGTCGGCGGGGCTCGGGCGCCAGTCCAAGGTGGCCAACTACCTCTACAACTGCCCGGAGTACATGGAGGCGATGGTCGGCACCTTCAAGGTGTCCGCCGTCCCCGTGAACACCAACTTCCGCTACGGCCCAGAGGAGATCCTCTACCTGTTCGACAACGCCGACGCCGAGGCGGTGGTCTTCCACGCGTCGTTCACCGAGCTGCTCGAGGGCATTCGCGACCGGCTGCCCAAGGTCAAGCGCTGGTACGTGGTGGCCGACGAGGCCGGCGACGGCCCGGACTGGGCGACGCCGTACGAGTCCGTCGTCGCCGCAGGCGCCGATGCCGTGCGGGCCCCGTGGCCGCGCAGCGGCGACGACCTCCTGCTCCTCTACACCGGCGGGACGACCGGCATGCCGAAGGGTGTCATGTGGCGCGAGAACGATCTCGTCAACGTGCTCGGGGCCGGCGGGAACGCCGTGCTCGGCGTCCCGCCGGCGACATCGGTGGAGGAGATCGCCGGCCGGGTCGGTCCGGACACCCCTGGCCACGTGATGCTCGTCGCCTGCCCGCTGATGCACGGCACCGGTCAGTTCTCGGCGATCAGCACGATGATCGGTGGCGGCGCGGTGGTCTCGCTGCCCAACCGGAGGTTCGACGTCGCCGAGCTGTTCGCCGAGATCCAGCGGCTGCGCGTGACCGTGGTGATCATCGTCGGCCAGGCCTTCGCCGGGCCGATGCTCGCCCACCTCGATGCCAACCCTGGCCGCTACGACCTGTCCAGCCTCGTGCTGATGACCTCGTCGGGTGTGATGTGGAGCCACGACAACAAGGCCGGGCTGATCCGCCACATCCCACAGGTGATGCTGTTCGATTCGTACGGGTCGTCCGAGGCGGTCGGCCTCGGCGGTTCGGTGTCGTCGGCGGCGTCGACGGAGGAGACGGCGCGGTTCGCCCTCGGACCGACCTGTGCGGTGTTCACCGAGGACGACCGTCGCGTCGAGCCCGGCAGCAGCGAGCGGGGGATGGTCGGCATCGGCGGCTTCATCCCCGTCGGCTACTACAAGGACGAGGTCAAGTCGGCGCAGACGTTCCGGGTGATCGACGGGCAGCGCTGGAGCATCCCCGGCGACTTCGCCGAGGTCAACTCCGACGGCTCGCTGCACCTGCTCGGTCGGGGCTCGGTGTGCATCAACACCGGTGGCGAGAAGGTCTTCCCCGAGGAGGTCGAGGAGGCGCTGAAGACCCACCCGTCGGTGCGCGACGTCGTCGCGGTCGGGCTGCCGGACGAGCGCTTCGGCGAGATCATCTGCGCCGTCGTCGAGCCCTCGCCCGGGACGTCGCCCGATCTGGCGGCCCTCGCCGATCACGTCAAGGCGTCGCTCGCCGCGTACAAGGCGCCGCGCGACCTCGTGCTCGTCGAGTCGATCGGCCGAGCCGCCAACGGCAAGGTCGACTACAAGCGGCTGACGTCGCTCGCTGCGGAGCGCATCGGCGCCCGCTGACGGCGCGCAATTGCGCTGATCTCCCGTCGCGCGGCCGGTACCGTTCCTGCGATATCGCAGCGCCAGCGCAGGAGGAGGACGACGATGGCCACGCAGCACCCGGCCGACCAGCTCCACCCAGTGACCGGCGCATGGATGCCGGGCGACCCGCCCGGCCACCGACAGTTCCTCCAGTTCGACGCCGACCGGCCGTTCGCGCTCGACAGCGGGGTGGCGATGCACGGGCTCACCGTTGCCTACGAGACGTGGGGCGCGCTGGACGACAGCGCCACGAACGCCGTGCTCGTGTGTCACGCCTGGACCGGCGACAGCCACGCCACGGGGCCGGCCGGCCGCGGCCACGAGGCCCCCGGCTGGTGGAGCGGGCTGATCGGTCCTGGCCTGGCGATCGACACCGATCGCTGGTTCGTCGTGTGCGCGAACGTGCTCGGCGGGTGTCAGGGCTCGACGGGTCCGGCGTCGGCCGACCCGGCCACCGGGTCGCCGTACGGAAGTCGATTCCCCGTGGTGACCGTCCGCGACATGGTCCGCGCCCAGGCGCGCCTCGCGGATCACCTCGGGGTGGACGCCTGGCACTGCGTCGTCGGCGGCTCGCTCGGTGGGATGCAGGTGCTCGAGTGGGCGATCACGTATCCCCAGCGGGTGCGCTCGATCCTGCCGATCGCCACGTGCGCGCAGGCCACCGCGCAGCAGATCGCCTGGGGTGCGATCGGGCGGCGGGCGATCCGGCTCGACCCGAAGTGGCGCAACGGCGACTACTACGACGCGGCGCCGGGCGACGGTCCATGGGAGGGCCTGGCGATCGCACGGATGGTGGCACAGGTCACCTTCCGCAGCGACAACGTGTTCACCGAGAAGTTCGGCCGCGATCTCGCCGATGGGGGGACCTTCGGCGGCGCCATCGACCTCTGGCAGCGCTTCGAGGTGGAGAGCTACCTCGATCACCACGGGGTCAAGCTGATCAGCCGCTTCGACGCGAACAGCTACCTGATCATCGGCAAGGCGATGGACCTGCACGACGTCGGTCGTGGTCGCGGTGGGCTCGCTGCGGCGCTGCGGCGGATCACGATGCCGTCGCTCGTGGTCGGGATCTCCAGCGACATCCTCTACCCGAACTACCAGCAGCGCCAGATCCAAGAGCTGCTCGCCACTGCCGGCGACAGCCGCTACGCGGAGATCGACTCGCCGCACGGCCACGACGCCTTCCTGATCAACCTCGATCAGCTCGTACCGCTCATCGACGATCTGTTCACCAAGGTCGCCAAGGGCTGACGTTCGACGCGGGTCGCCCGTCGCGACGAACCGCGGCGAGTGGCTGGGGGATGGTGCCAGCGCATGCGAGACTGAGGTCCGTGGTAGCGGCTCCCTCCCACCTCCGTCCCCTCGCGCTCGCCGCGAGCAACTTCACCGACCCTCAGCACGAGCGGGCGATCTACATCGCTGCGGCCGGGCTGGCGGTCCTCGGTGTCGCGCTGCTGCTGGGCACCGTGATCTGGTGGCGGGCGACCAAGGGTGAGCACTCGTCACTGGCGCCGCTCGAGGTGATGGGCCAGCGCACGTGGCAGCAGGCCCCGCACGTCGAACAGGTGCGTCGCCTGGAGCACGCGCGCATCCGTTCGGAAGGTGAGCTCGACGAGCTGGTGATCCACCATCCCGACGAGATCGACCTCGACGAGCTGCTGCGCAGCTTCCAGCCCGGCTTCGACGATCTGCGCGACCCTGGCGTCCTCGTCGACGCAGCACCGGACGACGTCCTCGAGTCCGCCGACGACGCGGCCGAGGATGCGGTTGCCGCGGGCGACGAGGTGTTCGACGTCGCTGCCGACGATCCGGATCTCGCTGCCGATGATCCCGATCCGATCACCGCCAGGAACCGAACGCCCGTCGATGCCGTCGCCGTGGTCCCGCCCAGCGACGAGTTGACGATCGAGGACGTGCCCGAGGACGCATCGGCCGTCGATGCACGAGCGGACGGCGTCGAGACGTCGCTCGCCGAACCGGACGATGCCGGACGCGAGGGCCTGGTCGCCGATCATGACGCCGAAGCGTCCGCCGACGCCGACGTCGACGTCGACGCGCCCGCCGATCTCACCGAACCCGCCGACACCGAACCCGCCGACGCCGATCGCGACGAGCTCGCTGATGCTGACGTGGACGGCGTTGCGGTGGGCGGTGGCGGTGCGCAACGACAGGGACGCGAGATCGATCCGTTGCTCGCCAGCGGCGGACTCGACAACTGACCCAGCGCCGACCGGTACCGTACGGCCCATGGCTGATGGTCTCGATGTCGATGCGATGCTGGCCCGGTTCCGTGATCGCGCCGCTTCGGTGAAGCGCCGACCGCTCCCGCCGGTGGCAGGTGACGAGCGACGCAAGTTCCAGGATCAGGCCAAGGTCGACTTCCTCGACTTTGCGATCATCGGCGACGCGGTCGGCGTCGTCGAGAACGGCTTCCTCGTGCTGCGCGTCGATCTGCGACCGGCCGATCAGCGCGGCTGAGAGCAGGTACCGGGCGGTCGCCGTTGCCGCCGCGCGTCGGCGCCGCTAGATTGTCGCCCGCTGATGCGGACGTGGCTCAGCTGGTAGAGCATCACCTTGCCAAGGTGAGGGTCGCGAGTTCGAATCTCGTCGTCCGCTCCAGGAGTGCAGAGGAGCCCCACTTCGGTGGGGCTCTTCCGCGTACGTAGTGACGCAGGCCGTCGGCAGTCGGGTGAAGCACGTCGTCGTCGCATGCCGCGGACGCCGCGCGGGGTACTGTCATGACGCGATGTCTGGGGACGAGGATTGCGGATGAGCACGTCCGACTCCGGGGGCCCGGGCCGCGGAGCGTTCGGCGGCCACCAGCTCGTGGTCGTCGCCAACCGACTGCCCGTCGCTCTGGTGGACGGCGAGTGGCGCTCCAGCCCGGGTGGTCTGGTGCGCGCGCTGCTCGGGTTCCTGCGCCCGACCGCCGCGTTGTGGGTGGGCTGGGCCGGCACCGCCGACGAGCCGCAGGCGGAGTTCGCCTCGGACGGGATCGACGTCGCCACCATCTCGCTCGCCGCAGAGCAGATCCGCGGCTACTACGACAGCATCTCCAACGACGCGATCTGGCCGCTCTACCACGACGCGTTGCGCACGTCGACGTACGACAACGACGACTGGCGGATCTATGCCGAGGTCAACGAGCGCTTCGCCACGAGGACGGCCGAGGTCGCTGCGGAGGGCGCCGTCGTCTGGGTGCACGACTACCAGCTGCAGCTCGTTCCGGCGATGCTGCGCCGGCTGCGGCCCGACCTGCGCATCGGGTTCTTCCTGCACATCCCGTTCCCGCCGCAGGAGCTGTTCATGCGGTTCCCGTGGCGCGAGGAGGTCCTCGAGGGGATGCTCGGCGCGGACCTGATCGGCTTCCAGCGACGCGTCGCGGCCGAGAACTTCATCTCGCTCGCGCATCGGCTCGTCGACGCCGAGGTGGTCGACGACGGCGTGCGCACCGCGGACGGGAGGTTCGTGCGCGTCGGCTCGTTCCCGGTGTCGATCGACATCGACGAGGTCGCCGGGATCGCCGCCGACCCGGTCACCGTCAAGGCCGCCGCACGGATCCGCCGCCGCCTCGGAGACCCGCCCACGGTGCTGCTCGGGGTCGACAGACTCGACTACACGAAGGGCATCGGCGAGCGCCTCACAGCGTTCGGCGAGTTGCTCAGGAACCGCGCCATCGCCCACGCGGTGCCCGGTCGTCCCGAGGTCGTGCTCGTGCAGATCGCGGTGCCGAGCCGCGAGAACGTCGGCGACTACCAAGCCCAGCGCGAGCACGTCGAGCAGCTCGTCGGCGCGGTCAACGGCGAGTTCGCCACCCTCGGCTACCCGGCGGTGCACTACCTGCACCGCAGCCTCCCACTCGACCAGCTGATCGCGCTGTACCTCGCGACCGACGTGATGGTCGTGACGCCGCTGCGCGACGGGATGAACCTCGTCGCCAAGGAGTTCGTCGCCGCTCGTGGAGTTGGCGACGGGGTGCTCGTGTTGAGCGAGTTCGCCGGCGCGGCCGACGAGTTCACCGACGCCGTGATCGTCAACCCGCACGATCCCCACGCGCTGGTCGAAGCGATGGAGACGGCCATCGCGATGCCGCGCGACGAAGCGATCCGGCGGATGTCCGCGCTGCAGGACGCACTGCTCGCCAACGACGCGCAGCACTGGGCAGCATCGTTCCTCGAGCATCTCGTGCGATGAACAAGCCGGCCGAACGCGGGGCGGGCGAAGGTTTCGACGAGCCTGCCGACATCGTCGAAGCGATCCTCGCGCTCCCCCGACCGCTGCTGCTGGCGACCGACGTCGACGGCACGCTCGCGCCGATCGCGGCGCGACCCGAGCAGGCGCGCCTCGCCCCAGGTGCACTCGACGTGCTGCTGCGTCTCGCCGCACGCGACGACGTGGAGTTGGCAGTCGTCTCCGGCCGCTCGCTCGACGAGCTCCTGCACCAGTTCGGTCTGCCACCGTCGTTGCACCTCGTCGGCTCGCACGGCGCGGAGATGGAGCACGGCGCGCCGCTGGACGACAACGAGACGGCGCTGTTGGGCGGCGTCACCGACGCGCTGGCCGAGATCGCCGCGACTGCGCCGGGCGCGCGTGTCGAGCACAAGCCGCTCGCGGCAGCGCTGCACGTCCGCGGCACCACCCCTGATGACGCGACGCGCACGATCGCCGCGGCCCGGGCGATGTTCGGCGCCGACAGCCGGGTCCACGTCCACGAAGGTCATCAGGTGTACGAGGTCGCGGTGCGACCCGCCACGAAGGCGACGGCACTGGCCGCGCTGCGCGCCCGCCTCGGGCCGGGCGCGGTGGCGTTCCTCGGCGACGACCGCTCCGACGAGACGGCGTTCGTCGAGCTCGGCGTCGACGACGTCGGGGTCAAGGTCGGGTCCGGACCGACCGCGGCGCGCTACCGCCTGGCCACGCCGTCCGACGTGGTGCAGGTGATGCAGCTGCTCGCCCCGCCCGACTGATCCGTCGAGCGATCACGGCGGGTAGACGGCGCGCAACTCGCTGGCGTGGACCACGCGACGGCCGGTGTGCCAGTCTCCGCGTCGTACAGGAGGCATGACATG
>JAODBQ010000008.1 GCA_025464045.1 Ilumatobacteraceae bacterium | reverse complement strand
TGATCGCGAAGGTCTCCGCCGACGGCTTCGTCTCGATCTTCAACTACTCCGGGACCACCCAGGTGGTGGTCGACGTGCTCGGCTGGTTCCCCGCGGGGAGCTCGTACACGGGGCTCAAGCCCGCGCGACTGCTGGAGACGCGGACCGGGCCCGGCCTCGGCACCGTCGACGGCCAGTCGATGGGCACCGGTGCCGTTGGCGCCGGATCCGTCACGAGCCTCGCCGTGCTCGGCCGCGGAGGAGTGCCGGCATCGGGTGTCGGTGCAGTGGCGTTGAACGTGACGGCCACCGAACCGACCGCGCCGTCGTTCCTGACCGTGTACCCGAAGGGCGGGACGCGTCCGAACGCGTCGAACGTGAACCTCGTCGTCGGGCAGACGGTGGCGAACATGGTGATCGCCAAGGTCGGTGCGGACGGGCAGATCTCGATCTTCAACTTCGGCGGCAACGTGCAGGTGGTGGTCGACGTGCTCGGCTGGTTCCCGTCCGCCGACGTCGCGCGCATCGACATCGGCAGCGGCGCGGTGGCAGGCGTCGGCGGCGATTCCAGCGCGCCGGCGATCAGCGCCGACGGCCGCTTCGTGGCCTTCGAGTCCACCGCGAGCAACCTCGTCGACGCGGACACGAACGGCCTGCGCGACATCTTCGTCCACGACCTGCAGACCAACACGACGACCCGCGTCGACGTGAGCAGCGCCGGGCAGGAGTCGGCCGGCGGCGACTCGATCGCACCGTCGATCAGTGCCGAGGGCAGGTACGTGGTGTTCCACTCCTCGGCGACGAACCTCGTGCCCGACGACACCAACGGCAAGTTCGACGTGTTCGTGCACGACATGGTCACGGGGAGCACGACGCGCGTGAGCCTGGGGGTCGGGGGCGCGCAGGGCGACAACAACTCGACGTTCGGCAGGATCAGCGGCAACGGCCGGTACGTCGCGTTCATGTCCAGCGCGGACGACCTCGTGCCAGACGACACCAACACGGCATTCGATGTGTTCGTGCGCGATCTGGCTGGCGGAACGACGACTCGCGTCAGCGTGGCGACCGGCGGCGCACAGGCGACCGGAGACACGGGGTCCGCGCTGCCGGCGATCTCCTTCGACGGTCGGTTCGTCGCCTTCGAGTCGACGACGACGAACCTCGTGCCGGGCGACACGAACGCGAGGTCCGACGTCTTCGTGCGGGACACGATCGCGCTCTCCACGACCCGCGTCAGCGTCGGTCCCGGCGGCATCCAGGAGAACGGGGGCGCCACGAACGCGGCAGTCAGCGACGACGGCCGCTTCGTCGGGTTCGAGTCCGACGCGTCGAACCTCGTCGCCGCTGACACCAACGGGCTGGTGGACGTGTTCCTGCGCGACACGCTCACCGCGTCGACGATCCGCGCCAGCGTGTCCAACGCAGGGAACCAGGCGGCCGGCAGTTCGTTCTCGGCTGCGATCAGCGACGACGGTCGGCTCGTCGCGTTCCACTCGCTCGCCCCCAACCTGGTCGCCAACGACGGCAACGGCATCGTGGCCGACGTGTTCGTGCGCGACGTCGTCGCCGGGACGACGAAGGCGATCAGCGTCGCGTCGGACGGCAGCACCGCCACCGGCGGCAACTCGTTGTTCCCGTCGCTCACCGCCGACGGCCGCTACGTCGCCTACCAGTCCGACGCGACCAACATCGTCGCCGACGACGTGAACGGTGTGACGGACATCTACATCAGCGACCTCGGCGCCCACTGACCGAGCGCGCAGGACGGCGGACGGCGACCGTGAGCGCGCCGCGTCAGGTGGACTCGTAGCGCGACGCCTGGAGGCGGAACAGGCGGGCGTAGGTGCCGTCGCGGGCGATCAGCTCGCGGTGCGAGCCTTGCTCGATCACCCGGCCGTGGTCGAGCACGTAGATCCGGTCGGCGGAGGTGACCGTCGAGAAGCGGTGCGAGATGACCAGCACGCCACGACCTTCCCCGAGCGTCCGCAGGCGGTCGAACAGCTCGGCCTCGGCCTCGGCGTCGAGCGCCGAGCTCGGCTCGTCGAGGATGATCAACGGCGCGTCGCGGAAGATCGAGCGGGCCAGGGCGAGCCGCTGCCACTGGCCGGTGGAGAGGTCGCTGCCGCCGATGTACTCCGGGCCGAGCAGCGCCTCGAGGCCCTCGGGGAGACGTTCGATGAAGTCGAGGCTGCCCGAGCGCATCGCCGCGTCGAGCACCTCGTGGTCCGTCGCCGGCCGGCGCACGTCGCCGAACCCGATGTTCTCGCGAACCGTGAAGTGGTACTTCTCGAAGTCCTGGAAGATCATCGCGATGTTGCGGCGCAGCCCGCCGATCGGGCCGCCGATGACCGGCGCGCCGTTCCACGAGACGGTGCCGGAGGTGATCGGGTAGAGCTGGCCGATGATCTTGGCGAGCGTGGTCTTGCCCGATCCGTTCGCGCCGACGAGGGCCACCACCTCGCCGCGCTTGATCCGCATCGACACGCCGTCGAGCGCGAGGCGCTCGCTCGACGGGTACCGGAACGAGACGTCGTCGACGACGATCTCCTCGAAGCCGGCGGTTGCCGGCTGGCGCTCGTCGTGTGGCGGGATCGCGGCGATGAACGCCTGCACGTCGCCGAGGAACAGCGCCGACTCGTACAGCTCGCCGATGCTGCCGATCACGCTGTTCAGCCGCTGTCCGAGCACGACGATCGCGCCGGCGAGGATCGTCGCGTTCGTGACCGTGATCCTCCCGTCCGAGACGAACCAGACGAGCACGACGAGGACGGCGCCGATCAGCGCGGCGTTGAGCAGACGCGACGTGACGGCGATGCGCGTGCGCCGCTTGGCGAGGGCGCGCACCCGCCCGATCCGCTCGGTCCACAGCGTGCGGTGCTGTTGCTGGAACTCGTCGGCGAGCTCGTAGGCGCGAACCTCGCGGGCGGCGGCCTTGTCGGTGAGCAGGTGCAGGAAGTAGCCGCGGCGGCGGTCGTTCTCGGTCTCGGCGACATCGAACTGGTAGCCGAGGCGGGTCATCCGCTTCGTCCCGATCCAGGCCGGGCCGATGGCGATGACGACCAGCAGCAGCAGCAGCGGCTCGATGACGAGGATCGCGATCATCACCCCGAACAGCGTGAGCAGGCCGGAGATCAGGCCGATCAGTGCGAACGTCAACGTGACGGGGCGGAAGCTGGCGTTGACCAGCGCGCGCTTCAGCCGGTTGTGGAACGCCGGTGACTCGAAGTCGAGCAGCGAGGCGCGCGTGGCCGCATCGGCGACCGTGCGCTCGGCGGCGCGGGTGACGAGCTCGGCGAGGACCCTGCGCCGCTCGCTCTGCAGCACGCCGACGACGCCGAGCCCGGTGAAGACGACGACGAACGCCACCAACGTCGGTACGAGCGATCCGAGGTTCGAGCGGTCGCGGACGTCGGAGATCTTCGCGAGCAGCGCCCGCGCGACGAGCAGCTGCGCCGCGACGAGCACGGCGGAGAGAACGCTGAGCACGACCGAGACGGTGAGCTCGCGCGGCGCTGCCGAGCGCACGAGGCGAACGGCGTCCAGGACCAGGCGGGGGAGCTCGCGCAGCGAGCGCGACGCGCGTGGCCGGGTCATCTCGACGTAGCTGAACTCGACGGGCTCGCTGTCGTCCGCGAGGGGTGCGGCCCAGTCGGGCGCGGCCGCATCGGCGGGCACCGCGGCATCGGTCGGCACGGCGTTGTCGTTCGGCACGGACGTCATTAGATCACCGCCGAATTGCAGGAGATCGACGTGCTGCGCGCGACTTTGCGCGCGCTGCGTTGCGGCACACTGTGGACATGGACGATGCGGATGGAACGCAACTGTGCCTGGCATGTGGCCTCTGCTGTGATGGATCGATCTTCCGGGCCGTCCCGCTGCGCGCCGACGAGGTCGCGGACGCCCAACGCCACCGAGTGAGGTTCATCGACAAGTCCGAGCGCAGCGACCCGACGGACGCCCCGGTCGCGATGGCCCAGCCGTGCGCGCTGTTCCAGGACCAGTGCTGCTCCACGTACGAGGAGTGGCGTCCGCGCGCGTGTGACGACTATCGCTGTGGGCTGCTCGCGGACCACGTCGCCGGGCGCCGGTCGTTCGCGTCGAGCATGGCCGTGGTGACGTCGTTCCGGGAGGCACGGGCGACGCTGGCCGGGCTCGCCGAGCTGCCCGAGGACTCCGTCGCCGTCGAGGTGCTCGAGACCGGCGAGCTGATGGCGTTCGCCGTGCTCAAGGTGCTGCGCCACCACCACTTCACCAACGAGCCGCTGCGGGCCTCGGGCACGGCGGCTGGGTGACGCCAGCAGGGACAGGCGGCCTCGACGACGTCGACCCAGCCAGCACGATCGACGTCGACCCAGCCAGCACGATCGACACGGGCGAGATCCCGGTCACGCCGGCCACCACCACGGACACCGACCAGGTCCCGGTCGATCCGGTCACCGGGTGGCCACGGGACCGACCCCGACGGAGGCCGGCGCGGTCACGGCGCCAGCGCATCGCGATCCACCTGCTGATCGTGATCGTCACCGTCCTCGCGTTCGTGCTCGCGCTCGGCGCCGGGTGGTTCGGCGACGTCTTCGGCCTGGCGATGCCGGTGGTGCTGGCGGCGTCGGTCCTGGTCGCCGTCGCCGTGCTCGTCGCCTGGCGTCCGCTGAGCACGATGCCGGTCACGCTCGTCGTGCTCAGCGCGTTCGTCGTGTTCGCCCCGCGCTGGCCGCACCGCACGCCGGCGCCCGTCGGACCGGTGCACCTGGCCGCAGTCAACCTCAAGTTCGACAGCGAGGACGCGGTGGGCGGCGTGCGCGACGCGCTGGCGGTCGACGCGGACGTGCTCGTCGTGTCGGAGCTCACGCCGGACACGGACCGGTTGCTGCAGGTGCAGTACCCGTACCGGATCGTCACCGACGACCTCCTCCGCGACGACCGCTTCGGGGAGGGCGTGTACTCGAAGCTCCCGCTCACGCTGCTGGCGACGCCGACCGCGGTCGTCGGCCAGCTGCTGCGCGTCTCGGTCGGTGGCGCCACGCCATTCGTGCTGTACGCCGCGCACCTGTCCCGACCGAC
>JAODBQ010000007.1 GCA_025464045.1 Ilumatobacteraceae bacterium | reverse complement strand
AGCCCGATCTGCGCTTCGGGATGGAGCTGACGGAGCTCACCGACGTGTTCGCCGCCACCGAGTTCAAGGCGTTCGCCGGCGCGAGCAGCATCAAGGGCATCAACGCCACAGGCCTCGCGGAGTCCTATGGCCGCAACAAGCTGGACGGGCTCACCGACGTCGCCAAGCGGATCGGTGCCAAGGGCCTGGTGTGGTTGAAGGTCGCCGCCGACGGTTCGTTCGAGTCGCCGGTGGCCAAGTTCATCTCTGCCGACGAGCAGGCGGCCGTGCGCGAGCGCTTGTCCACCGCGCCCGGCGACCTCGTGCTGATCGTTGCCGACGACTGGTCCACCACGTGTGAGGTGCTCGGTCAGCTGCGCAACGACCTCGGCCGCCCGCCCGTGCACGAGGGCCCGTACCGCTACCTGTGGGTCGTCGACTTCCCGCTGTTCGTCGGTGTCGACGAGACGACGGGCCGCCCGAAGCCGGGCCACCACCCGTTCTGCCAGCCCCATCCCGACGATCTCCACCTGCTCGAGACCGACCCGCTGAAGGTGCGCAGCCAGGCCTACGACCTGGTCCTGAACGGCTGGGAGCTCGGGTCCGGCTCGATACGGATCCACCAGCCGGAGCTGCAGGCGCGGATCTTCCAACTGCTCGGCATCTCCGACGAGGAGGCGGCACGCCGCTTCGGGTTCTTCCTCAACCCGTTCCGCTACGGCGCGCCGCCCCACGGCGGGTTCGCGTTCGGCATCGACCGCCTCGTCGCGGTCCTGGCGGGCGAGGAGAACATCCGCGAGGTCATCGCGTTCCCGAAGACCCAGTCGGGCACGGATCTGCTCACCAACGCACCGACCCCGGTGGACACCAAGCAGCTCGACGAGCTCGGCATTCGAGTCCTCCCGCCGAAGCTCTGAGCGGGTTGCGAGCGCGCTGCGTCGCGCATTGCCCACAGGGTGTGCGCAGATGTCCCCAACAAGTTCACAAGCAATCGGCACTGATGATCCACAGGGCGGGGGGTGCATCATCGGTCGATGGGGATGAGCATGCGCCAACCGGCCGGCTACCCACGTCGTCACGGCACGGTGCTCGAGCCCGACGACCGCCGCCACCTCGAGCGCGCCGGCTGGCGCACCACGCTCGACTACCGGGAGAACCACGTGCGCAGCCGCAGCGGCCAGCTGCTCGAGGTCGTCGCGGTGTGGACCGCCGAGGCGGAGCGCTTCGACGACCATCCGGCATCTGCCCACGCCGTCGGCGCGACCGCCGACGAGGCGTGGCTGCTGCTGCGCGAGGAGATCGCGGCGCACCGCGTCCAGCTGCGGACCTCGCGCGTGCGCGTCGTGCGGTCCTGAACCCGCGCCGGACCGCCCGTCGCGCATCCCTCGGCGACGGGCTGCGCCGGCGCGGCGCCGGCAAGGAACCCGTACCGGCCATCGCCTGACCGCCGGTTCCTCGGTCGACCGATGACCGGTTCATCTCGGGCCGACCGAGTGGCCGGTGGAGCGCGGATGGCGGCCGGTGCCGGGCGGTGGGTGCGCGCTGGGCTGCGCCGGTACGGTGGCGCGGTGGCTTCACCGAACTTCCGTGCCGGCGTGGTCATCGTCGTTCGTCATCCCGATCTGCAGCGGATCCTGCTGTTCGAGCGCAGCGACGCGGCCGGCAGCTGGCAACTGCCCCAAGGTGGGTTGGAGCTCGGCGAGACGCCGCTCGAGGCCGCGTGGCGAGAGCTGTTCGAGGAGACGGGGCTCGGTCCCGCCCACGTGGCGGCCCGCGCCGAGTACCCGGACTGGGTGGCCTACGAGTGGCCGCTCGAGGTGCAGGCCGCCCACGAGGGCAAGCGCCTCGGTCAGGTGCAGCGCTGGTTCATGTTCGACGCGCTCCACGACGACGTCGAGCCGTCGCCGGACGGGAGCGAGTTCACCGCCTGGCAGTGGGTGGACCCGACGTGGGCCATCGGCCACGTGCCCGATTGGCGGCGAGGGGCCTACGAGCGGGTGCTCGGCACGTTGTGACCGACCTGTTCGCCGCCGCCGCCGAGGCCCAGCTGCGCGCGCAGGCGCCGCTGGCAGCACGGCTGCGACCGCGCACGATCGACGACGTGGTCGGCCAGGACCAACTCGTCGGCGTCGGCAAGCCGTTGCGCCGCCTCGTCGAGCAGGATCGCCTGACGAGCGCGATCTTCTGGGGGCCGCCGGGCACGGGCAAGACGACGCTCGCGCTGGCCATCGCCGGGACCACGAAGCGGGCGTTCGAGCAGCTCAGCGCGGTCACGGCCGGGGTCAAGGACGTGCGCGAGGTGATCGAGCGCGCCAGGCAGCGGCTCGGCGAGCACGGCCGCGGCACGATCCTGTTCCTCGACGAGATCCACCGCTTCTCGAAGGCCCAGCAGGATGCGCTGCTGCCGGCGGTGGAGGACGGGACGCTGACGCTCATCGGGGCGACGACGGAGAACCCGTTCTTCGAGGTCAACCCGCCGCTGCGCAGCCGCAGCACGCTGTTCCGCCTCGAACCGCTCGACCGGCCGGCGATCGAGGCGTTGATCGAACGCGGCCTGGAGGCCGAGGGCACGACCGCCTCGCCCGAGGCCGTCGAGCACCTCGCCGACCGTGCCGGCGGCGACGGACGCCAGGTGCTCACCTCGTTGGAGGTGGCGAGCGCGCTCGCCACGCCCGGCCCGATCACCCTCGAGCACGTCACCGCCGCGCTCGGCACGAGCGCCCTGCGATACGGCCGCGACGACCACTACGACGTGGTCAGTGCGTTCATCAAGTCGCTGCGCGGCAGCGATCCGCAGGCGACCATCCACTACCTCGCACGGATGCTCGAGGCGGGGGAGGACGCGAAGTTCATCGCCCGGCGGATGATCATCTTCGCCAGCGAGGACGTCGGCATGGCCGATCCGCAGGCGCTCGTCGTGGCCGTCGCCGCCGCGCACGCGCTGGAGCACGTCGGCCTCCCTGAGGCGCAGCTGAACCTCAGCCAGGCCGCGATCCACCTCGCGACCGCGCCGAAGAGCAACCGCGCCGCCCTCGCGATCTGGAACGCCCGCGAGGACGTCCGCAACGGTGCGGTCGGCGAGGTGCCGGCGCACCTGCGCGACGCGCACTACCAGGGTGCCCGGTCGCTGGGTCACGGCACCGGCTACGAGTACCCTCATGACCATCCCGACGGTTGGGTGGATCAGCAGTACCTGCCCGCCGAGCAGTCGGAGAAGCGCTACTACGAGCCGAGCGAGCACGGCGCAGAGGCCGAGGTGGCGACACGCATGAGCCGCCGTTCCCGATCCGCCGGATCGGGTCAGGATCGAACGAGGAGCATCGAATCGTGAGCGCTGGAGACCTTGCCATCGTCATCGCCGCCGTCCTGTGCTGCCTCGGGTTCGCGGCACTGATCGTCGTGCTCGTCCGCGTGCTCGACGCGTTGCGGGCGATGCGCCACGAGGTCTCGTCGCTGCGCCTGCAGACCCAGCCGCTGCTCGACGAGCTGCGGCTCACCACCGTGGAGGCGCAGGCCACGATGCAGGAGGCGCGCGACGACCTCGAACGATTCGACAGGGTGCTGGGCTCGGCCGAGGCGATCAGCAGCGTGGTCGGTGGGAGCAGCAGGATCGCGCGGGCGGCGCTGAGCACACCGGTGATCAAGACCGCGGCGCTCGCCACCGGCACGTCGCGTGCCGTTCGCCGGCTGCGACGCACCGAGCGGAGGTCGGCATGATGAAGCGGGTGACGTGGTTCGTCGGCGGCGCACTGGCGGGCGCGGCCGGCGCAGGTGTCGCCAAGCGAAAGGTCAAGCAGACGGCGGCGGCGCTGCGCCCGGACAAGCTCGCCTCCGGTGCCGCGCACCGTGTCGGTGACGCGGTGCGCGAGGGCCGCCGGGCGATGCGCGCCAAGGAGAACGAGCTGCGCGCGCGGGTGGCGGGGGCCGAGCCGACGTCGTTGGCCGACGAGCTCGAACCCGACGACACGGTCCTGATCGACGGCGAACCGGTGGAGCCGGGCAAGGTGCTCGTGCTGCGCCAGGTCCGCGAGACCACGGACGCGCCGGTGCGGCGCCGGCGGCGGGCATGAGCGCGATCGCCGCCGACCGTCCGACCGCATCGCCGGTCGCGGCGGGACTCATCGACGAGCTGCGCGCGGCGCTCGCCCCCGACCGCGTGCACGTCGGCGCCACCGAGCTCGGTCTGTACAAGCGCGACGCGTCGAACATCGAAGGCCGCGCCAGCGTGATCTGCTTCCCGCTCACGGCGAGCGAGGTCCAGGCGTGCGTGCGCATCGCCGTCGCCCACGAGACGCCGTTCGTCGCCCGTGGATCGGGCACCGGGCTGAGCGGCGGTGCCACGCCACTCGACGGTGCCGTCGTGATCGTCACGACGAAGATGAACCACGTGCTGTCCGTCGACACCGTCAACCGGTTCGCGTGGGTGGAGCCGGGCGTGCTCAACCTCGATCTCTCGAAGGCCGTCGCCCGCCGCGGCTTGCACTTCGCGCCGGACCCGAGCAGCCAGCAGAGCTGCAGCATCGGCGGCAACGTGGCCAACAACTCCGGTGGTCCGCACTGCCTGGCCGACGGGGTCACCGAGGCCCACGTGCTGGCCGTCGAGGTCGTCCTCCCGGACGGCACGCTGGCGATGCTCGGCGGCGAGGAGCCCGAGCCGGACGGATACGACCTGCGCGGCGTGTTCGTCGGCAGCGAGGGGATGTTCGGCATCGCCACGAAGGTCTGCGTGCGCCTCACCCAGAGCGCACCGGCGGTGCGCACGATGCTGTTCGACTTCGCCACGGTCGAGGCCGGCGCGCAGACCGTGAGCGCGATCATCGCCGCGGGGATGGTGCCGGCGGCGCTCGAGATGATGGACCAGCTGTGCACGACTGCGGTGGAGGCGTACATCAACGCCGGCCTCCCGGTGCACGCCGCGGCGATCCTGCTCGTCGAGGTCAACGGGCTCGAGCACAGCGTCGCCACCGATGTGGAGCGGATCGTCGAGATCGCTCGCGCGCACGGCACGGGTGCGGTGCGCATCGCCCAGGACGAGACGGAACGGGCACTGCTGTGGAAGGGGCGCAAGACGGCCTTCGGCGCGATCGCCCGGATCAAGCCGAACTACTACCTGCACGACACCGTGGTGCCGCGCCGTCGGCTGCCGGAGGTGCTGCGCGAGGTCTACGCGATCGCCGCCCGCCACGATCTGCTGGTGATGAACGTCTTCCACGCCGGCGACGGCAACCTCCATCCGTTGCTGGTCTTCGACAAGCGCGAGCCGGGCGTGATGGACCGCGTCCACGCCGCCGGTGAGGAGATCGTGCGCTTCTCCGTCTCCGTCGGCGGGGTGCTCAGCGGCGAGCACGGCATCGGTCTCGAGAAGCGTGACCTGATGCCGCTGATGTTCGCGCCCGCGGACCTCGCTGCCCAGGCGGCCGTGCGCCACGCGTTCGACCCCGTCGGGTTGGCCAACCCGCACAAGGTGCTGCCGTCCGCGGCGTCGTGCGGCGACGTGCAGCACGTGCCCGCCGGCGCCTGGGTCTGACGTGGACCTCGGCGCCTTCGCGGAAGACGTCGGCGTGTCCGGCCCGGTCACCATCGCCGGTCTCGGAAGCCGTGGTGGCGCGGTCGCCGATGTTCGCTGCGTCCACGCGCCGGGTGGGATCGAGTGGATCCAGGCCGACGAGATGATCGCCTGCTGCGGGGCGGGCACGCCCGTCGCCGAGCTCGTCGACGCACTCGCCGCGGTCGGCCAGCGCGTCGCATTGCCGGATGGCGGCACCGTCGGCGGCGCGCTCGCCGTCGGGCGCGCGGGCATCCGCCGCCTCGGCGACGGTGCCGTGCGCAACACCCTGCTGCAGGCGCGCTACGTCTCGGCAGCCGGTGAGGTCGTCAAGGCGGGCGGCCCGACCGTGAAGAACGTCAGCGGCTTCGACCTGTGCCGACTCCTCGTCGGCTCGCGCGGCACGCTCGGGTTCCTCGGCGAGGTGATCGTGCGCACCCGGCCGCTGCCCGCGGCGTCCCACTGGTTCAGCGCAACCGTCGGCGAGCCGTTCGCGCTGTTCGCGACACTGCACCGTCCGGTGTCGGTGCTGTGGGACGGCGCCACGCTGTGGGCCCTGCTGGAGGGTCACGCCGCCGATGTCGCCGAGCAGGCCGCGGCTGCCGGCTTGCATCCGGCGGACGGGCCGCCGCCACTGCCGCAGTCGCGCACGAGCGTCGCGCCGTCGTGCGTCGGCTCGCTCACGGGACGCTTCGTCGCCGAGGTCGGAGTCGGCGTCGTGCACGGAGACGCGCCGCCGCGTTCGTCGGCGTCCCCGGCGGTCGCCGAGCTCGGTCGGCGGGTGAAGGACGAGTTGGACCCGACGGGTCGGCTCAACCCCGGTGTCCACGTCGGCTGACGGCGAGCTGCCGTTCGTCGCCCAACCACCGGGCCCGCTCGCCGACCTGACGGCGGCGGCCACGGTCGCCGCGTCGCACTGGGGCCTCGCGGTGCCGGCGCTGCTGCGCGTCGGGATGAACGGGATCTTCGCCGCGGGCGAGGAGGTGGTCCTGCGGGTCTGCAGGCCGACCGCGCCTGCCGAGCAGGCGGTGTGGTTGAGCGGCGAGCTGGCACGGGCGGGAGTCCGCGTCCCGGCCGCTGCCCGGCACGACGTCGTGCGCGTCGGCGACCTCTCCGTGCTGGCGGTCGAGCGCATCCGACCGTCCGCGGCGATCGACTGGACCGAGGTCGGCGCGATGGTCGCGCGGGTCAACGCGCTCGACCCGGCGAGGATCCGCGGGCG
>JAODBQ010000664.1 GCA_025464045.1 Ilumatobacteraceae bacterium | reverse complement strand
AGCTTGCGGGATTCGCCAGGGCACCGTCGTGGATGGTCATTCGGCAGTCACAGACGGTTTGTTCCGCACATGCACGCACCGCCTTTTCCGGTTCCGCGGTGGCACCCAACATGGTATGTGTATCGGGTCTTGACGCTGTTACCTGAAGCGCAGCGCTCCAGAACGGCGTGCTGGGTTGGGTCCGTGACGGCTAATGTGGCCTGACGCAACGGCTTGATGCCGTTGATGGGGCAATCGCCCGACATCGGACGCCGCTCGTAGGGCACCACCACGACCCGGTCGCGCATGTGCGCCGCCACGGCTCGGACCTCGCGCCTGGGAACCCGTGATGCGGTGATCCTCCGCTGATGCGCCTGCGTCAGGTCGATCAAGTTGCGGCACCATCCAACCTGGGTCGTCAGGGGCGCTACCGATCACGTGCAGCAACGCTCCAGTGAATCTGCCGGCGAATCGGGCTGTCTCCAGCGCACCCGACGGTGCCAGCGCCTCCAGAGGCCCGAAATCAGAGAACCGATTCCTGCGCCGAGGGAACAGCTCGTCAAGGTCGCCGATGGGCTCACGGGCGGGGACGCTGCGATCGCCCGCAGGGTCAGGTCCGGGTTGTGGTGGTTTGAGGATGTTGGGCGGGGAGGTCTGTTCGGGCGTGTTCGTATGTGGTGATCCATCCCTCGATGTGTTCGGCGGGCATCGGGTGAGCGAGGAGGTATCCCTGGATCTCGTCGCAGCCGAGTGCCGCGAGCTGGTTCCAGGTCTGGGTGGTTTCGACGCCCTCGGCCAGAACCGTGAGGCCGAGGCGGTGTCCGAGGTCGATGATGGATTGGGTGACGGCGATGCCGCGGTCGTCGGCGACGAGGTCGGTGATGAAGATGCGATCGATCTTGAGGGTGTCGACGGGCAGTGTCTTGAGATAGGCGAGAGACGTGTATCCCGAGCCGAAGTCGTCGATGGAGATGCGTATTCCTACGGCTCGGAGCTGGCGGAGCACCCTCGACGCACCGTCGGGGTCGGTCATGATCGCCGTTTCGGTGACTTCGATCTCGAGTAGTCGAGATGAAAGCCCGTGGGTGGCCAGGAGGTCGATGATCGTGGTCGTCAGATCGCCGGTGAGCAGGCTGCGCGGGCTGACGTTGACCGCGACGGCGAGCGGCATCCCGCCTCGCTCCCAGAGCGCTGCATCGGCGATCGCACGGGCCAGCACCCACTGGGTGAGCGGTCCGAGCAGACCGGTGCTCTCGGCGAGGGGAATGAATTCGTCCGGGGCGAGCAGTCCGCGGGTGGGGTGTTGCCAGCGGACCAACGACTCGACTCCGGTGATCCGGTGGTCGCGGGCGTTCGCTTTGGGTTGGTAGTGGAGCGTCAGCTCGTCGTTGTCGATCGCGCGACGCAGTTCGCCGAGCAAGGAGAGGTCGCGTACGTCGTGGTGGTCGAGAGCCTCGTCGTAGATGGCGACGGAAGCACCCGTGCGCTTGGCCCGATACATCGCGACATCAACACGGCTCAACACCACGTCGAGCTCTGTTCCTTGCGCTGGTACGACGAGCACCCCGATGCTCGCTTCGATGCCGAGCCCGATGCCTTGCACCAGGAACGAGGCAGCACGGAGCCGATCGGACATCTGCGTGGCGATGGCGGTCGCTGACGCGGGATCGGCGAGGCCGGTCAGCAGGATCGCGAACTCGTCGCCTCCCAGCCGAGCCACGAGATCTTGTGGTCGCACCGAGAGCTGGATCTGTCTGCCGACCTGGCACAGCAGTGCATCGCCGGCGGGGTGACCCAGGGTGTCATTCACGGACTTGAATCCGTCCAGGTCGACCAACAGGACCGCGCCCGGCCGGTCGCGGGTCACCGCATGGGAGTCGATCGCGGCTCGCACGGCGTCGCGAAAGCCACCCCAGTTGGTGAGGCCCGTCAGTCGATCATGGGTGGCCTCGAACTCGCGGCGCACCAGGCGCCGTCGCAACCGAAGCAGACCGAGTGCACTGACGGCCACGAGCGACCCGGCGAGCACGTACAGAGTTCGACTCGTGCTCGCGAGCTCCTGGTTGATGTCCGCGTCGGGAATCAGGACCTCCACGAGGCCGTCGACCACACCGTCAGTCCCGGCGTCATACGGCAGGAAGACCTCCGCCGTGGCCAGACCACGATCGGTTGCATGGGCCGCGAACCAAGGCACGCTGGCGTTGACGCGCACAAGCTGGTCAGCCGGCAGAGTCGTCTCCCCCGCGGGATGTCCCCGATCGGCGTACACCAGAAATCCATCGCTGCGCCACACCTCCAGGCCGACCAATCGACGATCCTTGATCAGCGCAGCAACGTCAGCGTCTAGGTCAGCCACCTCCGTACTCGTCAATCCACCGGCCGCACCGAAGTCGATCTCGGACACGTTCCGGTGAACCGTCAACGCGGCTACCACGCTGGCCGTCTCGATCGCCGAGCCGCGAACTCGATACTCGGCTTGCCGGCGGAGCACCGCCAAGCCGAACAGCGTGCCAGCACCCAAGACCCCAAGAAGGGCGGCGACGGCGTACCACGACCTCACGACCCGACGGACATCCACACCACCTCATCGGCACACGACGCCGAGGAGTGAATCAGCAACACCTCGGGCGCGTGAGGGTCGCGCGGATGGGTGACTATCCGCCGGACGATGGGCAGGCTGATCGTGACCGAGTTCATGACGCCGGATGGCGTCGCCGAGGTCGAGGAGCGCCACGACGAGGTCCACGTCATCGGCAGCCTCGATCTCGTGCAGACCCTGTGACGCGAGGGCCTTGTGGATCGTCTCGACCTGCGGGTCTACCCGGTCGTGTTCGGCGCCGGGAAGAAGGAGCACATTTGATGCTGCACGTCACGCCGCCCGCATCTCTGTGACCAGGTCGAACGTGTATGTACCTGGGGTT
>JAODBQ010000074.1 GCA_025464045.1 Ilumatobacteraceae bacterium | reverse complement strand
CGTCGTCGATCGACGGGCTCTCCCACACCAAGGAGGAGAACACGCCCGACGAGCACCTGGAGATGGCCGCCGACGCGTTCACCCGCACCTGCCGCAGCGCGATGGAGATGAGCGCTGCCGGCGAGCTCTAGCACGCCGTCGCTGCTGGCTGGTTAGGCCGTCGCGGCGGCCGCTTCCTCCGCCCGTCACGCAGCGGCGGCGCGAGCTCAGGCCCTCTTGGCGTTGAGGAGGGCGGTCACGGCCCTGCCGTCGGCCTGGCCCTTGCTCGCCTTCATCACCGCGCCGACCAGAGCACCCATCGCCTTGCCCTCGCCGCCGACGAACTTCGCCCACACGTCCGGGTTGGCGGCGATCGCCTGATCCACCATCGTCTCCAGCGCGGAGCTGTCCATCGCCTCGAAGCCCTTGGCTGCGGCGATCGCTTCAGCATCGCCGCCGTCGTTGGCGACGAGCTCGGCGAGCACGGTCTTGGCCTGCGTGGCAGTGAGCCGGCCATCGCTCTCCAGGTTCGTGAGGAGGGCGAGGTCCTGCGCCGGCACCGCGGGCTCGGGTCCCTGCTCGGCGTACGCCTCCTTCACGTGCACGAGTGCACGCCCCAGATCGCCACCGAGGTGTCCGACGGCGAGCACGTAGTCGTCCTGGCCGCGATCGACCACGACCATCGCCGCCTCGCTGTCGGGCTCCACGCCGGTGGCGTCGGCCAACCGTTTGCGACGCGCCGCCGGGAGCAACGGCATCGCCTCGCGCACCCGCTCGATCCACTCCGCCGACGGCGCCAACGGCACCAGGTCCGGCTCCAGGAAGTAGCGGTAGTCGTCCGCGTCCTCCTTGCTGCGCAAGGTGTGCGTGCGACCGTCGTTCTCGTTCCAGTGGCGGGTCTCCTGGCGGATGCGGTCGCCGCCCTCCAGGAGATCGATCTGGCGGCGCATCTCGTACTCGATCGCGCGGCCGAGGGAACGGACGCTGTTCACGTTCTTGATCTCGCAGCGGGTGCCGAGCGGCTCACCGGGGTGGTGCACGCTGACGTTGGCGTCAACGCGCATCGAGCCCTCCTCCATCTTCGCGTCCGACGCTCCGACGGCGAGCAGGATCGCGCGCAGCTCCGTCACGTACTGGCGGGCCTGCTCGGCCGTGCGGATGTCGGGCCTGCTGACGATCTCCACCAGCGGCACGCCGGCGCGGTTGAAGTCGATCAACGAGTACTCGCTGCCGTGGATGCGGCCACCGGTACCACCGACGTGGGTGCTCTTGCCGGTGTCTTCCTCGAGGTGGGCGCGCTCGATGCCGATGCGCGTGCCGTCGGGCAGTTCGAGGTGGCCGTCGACGTTCAGCGGCTGGTCGTACTGGCTGATCTGGTACGCCTTCGGCATGTCCGGGTAGAAGTAGTTCTTGCGGTGGAACGTGCACGGCTGGATCGTGCAGTTCAGCGCCGTGCCGATGCGCATCGCCAGCTCCACGGCCTGCTCGTTGAGGACCGGCAGCGCACCGGGCAGCCCGAGCGTGACCGGGTCGATGTTCGTGTTCGGCTCGTCACCGAAGCGGTTCGCGCTCGCCGAGAACAGCTTCGTCGCCGTCGCCAGCTCCACGTGCACCTCCAGGCCGACGACCAGCTGCCACGTCGTCGGATCGTGCGGTGCGGTGGTCGAGTCCTCGACGGTCGTCGTCATCGTGCAAGCTCCTTCGTCATCGCTCGTTCCAACGCTGCCGCGGCGCGGAACATCTGTGGCTCACCGAGCGCGGGGGCCAGGATCTGCGCGCCCACCGGGAGCCCGTCGGCACCGGTCCCGAACGGCACGCTCATGCCCGGATGGCCGGCGAGGTTGGTGGGGATCGTGTAGACGTCGCACAGGTACATCGCGAGGGGGTTGTCGCCCTTGGACCCGAACGGGAAGGCGACGCTCGGCGACGCCGGGGTCAGCAGCACGTCGGCATCCTGGTAGGCGCGGTCGAAGTCGTCGGCGATCAACCGGCGGACCTTCAGCGCCTTGCCGTAGTAGGCGTCGTAGTAGCCGGCGCTGAGTGCGTAGGTGCCGAGCATGATCCGCCGCTTGACCTCCTCGCCGAAGCCCGCCTCGCGCGTGGCCGAGTACATCGCGTTGGTGTCCGGCGACTCGATGCGCAGCCCGTAGCGCACGCCGTCGTAGCGGGCCAGGTTGCTGCTCGCCTCGGCCGGGGCGATCAGGTAGTAGGCGGTGAGCCCGAACGAGAACGCCGGCACCCGGACGTCGACGATCTTCGCCCCGGCATCGCGCAGCGCGTCGAAGGCGAGCTCCAGACGCTCGACGACGTCGTCGTCGGCACCGGCTGGCAGGTCGGTGATCCGCCCGACGCGCAGGCCCTCCACGTCCTGTTCGATCGCGCGCAGCAACGACGGCTGCGCTTGCGGGATCGACGTCGAGTCCATCGGGTCGTGCCCGCCGATCACGTCGAGCAGCAGCGCCGCGTCGGCGACGGTGGTCGTGAACGGCCCGATCTGGTCGAGGCTGCTGGCGAACGCCACCAATCCGTAGCGGCTGACGTAGCCGTAGGTCGGCTTGACGCCCACCACGCCGCACAACGCCGCGGGCTGGCGGATCGAGCCGCCCGTGTCGCTGCCGAGGCTGACGCGGGAGAAGCCGGCGGCGACCGCCGCCGCGCTGCCGCCACTGGAGCCGCCCGGCACTCGGGACGGATCGTGCGGGTTGCGGGTCGGCCCGAACGCGGAGTTCTCCGTGCTCGAACCCATCGCGAACTCATCGAGGTTGGTCTTGCCGATGACGACCGCGCCCGCGGCACGCAGCCGGGTGACGACGGTGGCGTCGTACGGTGGCTTCCAGCCCTCGAGGATCTTCGACGAGCACGTGGTGAGCACACCGTGCGTGCACATGTTGTCCTTCAACGCGACCGTCACGCCGGCGAGTGGCCCGGGATCGTTGCCGGCCGCAACGAGCGCATCGACGGCCGCGGCTTCGGCGCGCGCCCGATCGGCGAGGACCAGGTTGAACGCATGAAGCTCCGGCTCGCGGGCGGCGATCGCGGCGAGGTCGCGCTCGACGAGCGACGCCGCGGTGACGGTCCCGGCGCGCACGGCCGCAGCCACGTCGAACGCCGTCGTCGTCCCGGCGGGGTCGGCGTCGTTGGTGGGGATCGGGTCGTCGGCCATCATTCGGCCAGTCCGACGACCGGGGGCACCCGGAAGCGTCCGTCTTCGGCGGCCGGGGCGGCCGCGAGCACCTCGTCTCGGTCCAGCCCGGGCTTGACCACATCGGGCCGGAACACGTTGACCAGCGGATACGGCTGGGTCATCGGCGCCACGTCGGTCAGGTCGAGGGCGTCGATGTCGGCGAAGTGCTCGAGCATCCCGGCGAGCTGCACGGTGGTCCGCTGCAGCTCCTCGTCGGTCAGGTCGAGTCGGGCGAGGCGAGCCACCTTGGCAACGTCAGCAGCGGTGATGCGGTCGGACACGGGGTTGAGGATACGGGCCCCCGCGCGCTCCCCCCAGCCCGTTTCACCACGAGTGGGCGCGCAACCTGCGACATCTCGCACGAACCGCGCCCACCCGGACCGGCAACCGGCCAGGTGGGCGCGCGGTGCGCCAGAACTGGCACGAACCGCGCCCATCCGGGCCTCACCACGGCGACCGCACACGGCGACTGCGATGGTGCGGGCCGGCCGGAGGCGGCAAGAGGCCGCGGCCGGCCGGAGCGATGGTGCGGGCCGGGCGGCCGGGCGGGCGGGCCGGAGAACAGCCTGGTGGCCGGGGACCGGGGTCAGGCGTCGGGGTTGATCGGCTGGAAGGCGGGCGGGCGCTTGGCCAGGTAGCTGGCGACGCCTTCCTTGAAGTCGGGACGCTTCAGCGAGGCCTTCATCAGCTCGACCGCAGCGTCGCTGGCTTCGGGCAGCGTGCGGTGGGCGTCGGCGTAGACCTGGCGCTTGATCACCGCCATCGACGTCGGCGACGCGTTGGTCGCGATGTCGGCGGCGTAGTCCAGCGTGTGGTTCATCAGCTGGTCGGCCGGGAGGACGTCGTTGACCATGCCCATCTGCTTGGCCTCCTCGGCGAGGATGACCCGCCCCGACATCAGCAGGTCGAGTGCGTTGGCCGTGCCGACGAGCCGCGGCAGGACCCACGACATCCCGTACTCGGCGATCAGCCCACGCCGCGAGAACGCTGTCGTGAACTTGATCCCGGAGGCGGCGAAGCGCAGATCGCACATCAACGCCTGCACGAGCCCGATGCCGGCGCAGGCGCCGTTGATCGCGGCGATGATCGGCTTCGACAGCTGCGCCGTCTCGTACACCGGCCGGCTCCCGGCCGCGTTCTCCCCGCCGCCCGAACCGGCGGATGCGCCGATGCCCTGCAACGTGTCCATGTCCGCGCCGGCGCAGTAGCCACGGCCGGCTCCGGTGACCACGATCACCTTCACGTTCGAGTCGGCCTCGCACTCGTCGAGGAGCGTGAAGTACCGGGCGGCGAGCTCGCCGTTCCACGCGTTGAGCCGGTCCGGCCGGTTCAGCGTGAGGATCGCGATCCCGGGGTCTTTGCGTTCGATCAGGACGACGTCGTCACTCATCCGCGGGAACGTACTCCTCGTCGGCGGGCTCGATCGACTCGGGATCGTGTCGGTGCCGCCACCAGTCGACGACGAGGAAGGTGATCGATCCGGCGACGACGACGAGCGACACCCATTGGTTGAGCCGCAACCCGCCGCCGGAATCCGCGTTGTCGATGCGCAGGCCCTCGATCCAGAACCGGCCGGAGAAGTAGCCGAGGACGTACACGACCATCAGCCGCCCCGGTCGCAGCCTGAGCTTGCGCTCGATCAGCAGCAGCACGCCGACCAGCGCGACGTTCCACAGCGACTCGTACAGGAACGTCGGGTGGAACGTCGTGCCGTGCGGGTAGGTCACGCCGTTCTGGGTGAGGTGCTCGTCGTCGATGCGCAGCGCCCATGGCAGCGTGGTCGGGCGGCCGAACAGCTCCTGGTTCCAGTAGTTGCCCCAGCGACCGATCGCCTGGGCCAAGGGGATCGCCGGCGCAGCTGCGGTGGCGAGCGCGAGCCGGGAGACGTGGCGCCGCTTGGCCAGGTACAGGCCGACACCGACGCCACCGATCAGCCCGCCGGGGATGCCCAGCCCACCTTCCCAGATCCGCAGGATCTTCGCCGGGTGCCGCCACGGATCGGATTTGTCGGTGACCGCCCAGTACAGCCTTGAGCCGATGACACCTGCGAGCACCGCCCACACCGCGATGGAGTTGATGTCCTCGCGCGTCCCCGTGCCCGCCGACTCGAGCCGGCGCCCGCACAGCCAGACGGCGGCGATCACGCCGAGCGCGATCATCAGGCCATAGGCGTGGATCGCCAGCGGCCCGATGTTGATCGAGCCGCTGGACGGGCTCGGGATCGATGCGAACATCAACCGGCGGTGACCTTCTTCGCGAAGTCGACGCTGGCATCGAAGATCAGCTGCTTGTCGTAGTCCTGGGTGGCGACGTGGTAGCTGCGCTCGAGGGTGATCCGCTCGACCGGCCCGGCGTAGTGCTCGGCCAGGTAGTCCTGCTGCTCGGGGGGCACGACGTGGTCCTGCGGCGAGGCGAGGATCAGCAGCGGCACGTGCATCGTCGCGTAGGCCTGGCTGAGCGGACCGAGCGCCTCGATCAACGACATCAGCGGGCGCACCGGCGCACCGGCGTAGGCGCTCTCGGTGACGTCCGGATCGGCGATGTCGCTGCCGATGCCCGGCATCACCTCGGTGCCGCCGTCGACGAACTCCTGCAGCATCGCAACCATCGCCGCGTCACCGAGCGGCGTCGTCGCGGCGTTGATGCAGATCAGCCCAGCGGTCTCGGGATGGTCGGCGCCGAGGCGCAGGGTGAGCGCGCCGCCCATGCTCAGCCCGGCGATGACGATCTTCTCCGACCGTGCCGCGAGCCGCTGGTACGCGGCCTCGGCCTCGCCACGCCAGTCGTCCCAGGTGGTCGTGAGCATGTCGTCGAGGTGTGTCCCGTGGCCGGGCAGCCGCGGCATCTCGACGTGGAAGCCGGCAGCTCCCAGGGCCTCGGCCAGCCCGCGCATCGACGATGGGTTGCCGGTGAACCCGTGGATGACCAGCGCGCCGTGCGGACCCTCGCCGTCATGGCTCCACGGCTCCGCACCTTCCAGGATCGGATGACTCATGACCGCAGTATCACACGCAACGTCCTCGGTCTCTCACGCGATCTCAGACGTACGGGTCGTCAGGTGAGAGCGGTTCCTCCCACCAATCGAGCGGCACCGGCACGCCCTGCCACTCGGGGAACGGGTAGATGCAGTTCACCGGACAGGCAGGGAGGCACTTGTCGCAACCGCTGCACAGCTCGGGGAGGATGATCACGTCCGCCCCGTGGTTGAAGATCGCCCCGAACTGCGGCGGGCAGTGTCGCAAGCAGGCATCGCAGTTGATGCACTCCGACATCTCGATGCGCACCGGCGCGTTCGGCCACTTCGGGTTGCGTTGGCGCTGCTCGATCCGTTCGACACGGCTCGCCCCCATCGCGCGAAGTGTACGCGCGCGATCGGGGTGCGGATTGACCCGCGGGTCAAGGACTGCTGGACTAGCCGGGTGGTGGACACAGCGAACCCCGTCGATCGGCACCACACCGACCAGGGCAACGAGCGCAAGCAGCAGCTGCTGCGCGCGGCCGAGGACCTGTTCGCGGCCCACGGGTACGCGCGCACCCGCATCGCCGACATCTGCGCCGCGGCCGGCGTCGCCAAGGGCTTGTTCTACTGGTACTTCCCGACGAAGAAGTCGCTGTTCGCCGAGCTCGTGCGCAGCATGCGCCAGCGCCTGCGCCGGGCCCAGGCGGCGG